>DATMDI010000025.1:0-6555 GCA_035557875.1 Vicinamibacterales bacterium | reverse complement strand
CACAGCTTCGAGGTGCTTGGCCGGCTGGCGGAGCTCGCCGATCTGGGGCGCCCGATCGTCGTCGGCTCATCGCGCAAGTCGTTCCTCAACCGGCCGATCAAGCAGGCGTCGCAGACACCCGAGGGCGAGTGGCCGACAGCGGCGTCGGTGGCCGCCGCGGCGCTCGCCGGCATGCACGTGATCCGCGTCCACGCGGTGCGCGAGATGGCGCAGGTGGCCCGCGTGGCCGACGAAATTCGGAAGTATCATCGCGATCGGTGATGGACTGGCTATCACAGGCGCTGCGGCGTCCGCCCGTCGAATGGGTGGACCTGCTGGACATCGCCATCGTCGCCGTACTCGTCTACGAGCTGCTCGTGCTCATCAAGGGCACGCGCGCAATGCAGATCGCCCTGAGCGGCGGCTTCCTCATCGGCTTCTACTTCCTGTCGGAATGGCTCGGGCTCGAGACGGTCAACTGGCTGATTCGCAACCTCGCGGTGTACGGCGTGTTCGCGTTGATCGTTCTACTGCAGACCGACATCCGCCGCGCCCTCGCCCACTTCGGCCGCGCGCCGTTCTTCCGCTACTTGGACCGCTCCACCAACGTGGACGAAGCGGTGGAAGAGCTCGTGATCTCGGTGTCGAACCTCTCCGCGCGCAAGATCGGCGCGCTGATCGTGCTCGAGCGCCGGATCGGCCTGCGGAACTACATCGAGGGCGGTATCCCGCTCGACGCGGCGATCTCCTACGACCTCCTCGCCAGCATCTTCCAGGTGGCGTCGCCGCTGCACGATGGTGCGGTGATCGTCCAGGGCGACCGCATCGCCGCCGCGGCGTGTTTCCTGCCGCTCTCGGTCAACCCCAAGATGTCGCGTGAGCTCGGCACGCGTCACCGCGCCGCCATCGGCCTGACCGAAGAGAACGATGCCGCGGTGATCGTCGTGTCCGAGGAGTCGGGCATCGTCTCGCTGGCACTGGAGGGTGGCCTCGAGCGCGGCCTCACTCCCGACGTGCTGCGGCTCAAGCTGCGCGCGCTGCTCGGGCTGCGGCGGCGCGATCGTCCACAGGCGACCGCGATGGAGACGATGGCCTGATGGCGTTCCGTCCATTCAAGCGCCTCGGCCTGAAGCTGGTGTCGCTGGTGCTTGCGGTCCTGATCTGGGTGATGGTGTCGGGCGAGCAGATTGTCGAGCGGGCGTTTCGCATCCCGCTGGAGTTCACCAACCTGCCAGCGTCGCTCGAGCTGGCTGGCAATGCTCCCAATGTCGTGGACGTGCGCGTCCGCGGTTCCTCGGGTGCGCTCAGCCGTCTGGTGGCGGGCGAGCTCGTCGCCGTGCTCGACCTGCGGCTGGCGCGTCCCGGCCAGCGCCTGTTCCACCTCACCGGGAGCGAGGTGCGCGCACCCTTCGGGATCGAGGTCGTCCAGCTCACGCCCTCCAGCCTGGCGATGACGTTCGAGAACTCGGCCACCAAGGAGGTCGGCATCTCGCCCGTACTCGAAGGGCTGCCGGCCGACGGATTCGAAGTGCGCCGCATCACCAGCGATCCGGCGGCGGTCGTGGTGGCGGGACCGGCGACCGCCGTCCGTGACACCAACGAAGCGATCACCGAACCGGTATCGGTGGCCAACGCCTCGGCCACGGTGATGGAAGTCGTCAACGTGGGCGTCGCGGATCCCGCGGTGCGGCTGCGCTCGGTGCAGAGCGTGCGCGTGACGGTCCACATCGCGCCCCGTGGCGCGCACTGAACTGCAATCGAAAGGACTCATGCCCCGACTGTTTGGAACCGATGGCGTGCGCGGCAAGGCCGGCGCCTTTCCGCTCGACCAGCCCACCGTGCGACGGCTCGGCGGCGCGCTCGTGCGCGTTCTGCGTCACGACGGCGCGGTGGCCAGCGATGGGCGCCCGATACGCTTCCTGGCTGGGCGCGACACCCGGGAGTCGGGCACCTGGATCGAGGAGGCGCTGGCCGCCGGCATGGCGGGGGAGGGCGGATCGCTGGCGAGCGCGGGCGTCGTGCCGACGCCGGCGATCGCCTACGTGACGCCGCGCGAGGGCTACACTGCCGGCGTCGTCATCTCGGCATCGCACAATCCGTTCGAGGACAACGGCATCAAGGTGTTCTCGGGGGCGGGTGAGAAGTTCACCGAGCTGCTCGAGCGGCAGGTCGAGGCGGTGATGGCCGACTCGTCATGGACAGCGTCCGATGCGCCCGCCGCCGTGGCCGTGGTGGATTATCGCGACGAATACGAGCGCCATCTCGCGGAGATCCTGCCCGCGCGCCTGCGCCGGCGCGGGATGCGGATTGCGGTGGACTGCGCCAACGGCGCGACCACGACGGTGGCGCCGCAGGTGTTCGAGCACCTCGGCTTCGACACGACGTTCCTCGGCGTCGATCCCGACGGGCGCAACATCAACCTGCACTGCGGCTCCACCCATCCGCAGGGTCTCGCGGAAGTCGTCGTCGGCGGCGGCTTCGAGATGGGCATCGCGTTCGACGGCGACGGCGATCGCGCGATCTTCGTGGACGCGTCCGGGCAGATCGTGGACGGCGACGCCGTCATGCTGATGTGCGCCAAGGGCCTCAAGGCCGAAGGGCGTCTCAAGGGCGACGCCGTCGTGGCCACGGTGATGAGCAATATCGGGCTGGAGATCGCCCTGCGTGATGCCGGCCTGGCGATCGTCCGTTGCCCGGTGGGCGACAAGTACGTGATGGAGGAGATGCTGCGGCGCGGGCTGTCGCTCGGCGGCGAGCAGTCCGGGCACGTCATCTTCGCCGACTACCTGTTCACCGGCGATGGCCTCGCCACCGCGCTGAGCGTCCTGCGCGTGATGGCGGGCAGCGGCCGCAGCCTGGCCGATCTGGCGTCGGAGATGACCGCGTATCCGCAGGTGTTGATGAACATGCGCGTGAAGGAGCGGGTGGACCTGAGCACAGTGCCCGAGGTCGCGGCCGTGCTCCAGTCGGTGGAGTCCAGGCTCGCAGGCAGCGGCCGGCTGCTGGTGCGCTACTCCGGCACCGAACCGCTGCTGCGCGTGATGCTCGAAGGGCAGGATCAGGCCCAGATCCGCCGCTGGGGCCAGGAGATCATCGACGCGGTCACGCTTCATGTCGGAGCGGCTTGACCGCCGTGAGCCTTCCCCGTCTTTCGGTAAACGTCAACAAGATCGCGACCGTCAGGAACTCCCGCGGCGGCAGTGTGCCCTCGGTGCTGCAGGCGGTGGACGTGTGCGTGAACGCGGGGGCGCCGGGGATCACGGTGCACCCGCGCGCCGACGAGCGCCACATTCGAGCCGACGACGTCCGCGAGCTTGCCGCGCACCTCGCGTCGCGCCGCGATCGCGTGGAGTTCAACATCGAGGGTGATCCGCGCCCGGACTTCCTGGCGCTCGTGCTCGAGGCGCGGCCGCACCAGTGCACGCTGGTCCCGGTGCAGGAGGGTGAGATCACCAGCCAGGCCGGCTGGTCGGCCGCTGCCCGCACCGAGACGCTTCGCGCCTCAATCCAGGGGCTGAAGGCGGCAGGCGTCCGGGTGAGCCTGTTCGTCGAGGCCGACCCCGAACCGATCCGGTGGGCGGCCGCCAACGGCGCCGATCGCGTCGAGCTGTACACCGAGCCGTTTGCCCGCGCCTACGAGCAGGGCGAGCTGGCCGCTCGGGCGTCGTTCGACCACTACGCGCAGGCGGCGGAGCTGGCCGCATCGCTCGGGCTCGAGGTCAACGCGGGCCACGATCTCGACCTCGACAACCTTCGCCTCTTCCGTGCGCTGCCGCACCTGGCCGAGGTGTCGATCGGCCATGCCCTCATCAGCCACGCCCTGTTCGTGGGCCTCGATAGGGCCGTGCGGGATTACCTCACAGCCCTGGGAGGCCACCCGGACAGGTAGAGGGCGGTCTTCAGACCGCCCTGCCGCCGGTCGGTCTGAAGACCGACCGCTACGTCTGACCCCGCAGTATTAAGATCACCAAGTACCCATGAAACTCGATGCTGTCGTGTTCACCGTGGCCGGGATGGCCTTTGGCGTGATTCTGGGCTGGATCATCGGCGCGCAGCAGCTCGCCCGGACGGGCACGGTTCCCGCCGCCCAGCCAGCGGCGGCGCAAGCCGCGCCGGCGACGGGCGGTGGAACCGCCGCTGGCGGCCGCGCCGCGCCGGTTCTCGATCAAGCGCGGGTGGATCAGCTGAACGCCACGATCAAGGGCAATCCGAAGGACGTCTCCTCGGTCGTGCAGCTGGCCAACGTCTACTTCGACGCCGAGCGCTGGCCCGACGCGATCTCGTGGTACGAGCGCGCCCTGGCGCTCGATCCGAAGGACCCGGACGTGAGCACCGATCTCGGCGTGAGCTACTACTACACGAACCGGACCGAGGAGGCGCTGACGCGGTTCGAGGAGTCGCTCAAGATCAATCCGAAGCACACCAAGACGCTCCTCAACAAGGGCATCGTGCTCGCCTTCGGCAAGGAAGATCTGAAGGGCGCCGCGGTCGAGTGGCAGAAGGTGGTGGACATCGCGCCCGGCTCACCAGAGGGCGAGGCGGCCAGGCGAGCGCTCGAAGGCGTGGCCGCAGCCCACGCCAATCAGACCGCACCGAGCCAGCAGTGACACGCGTTCTCCTCATTCTCGCTCTCGTCTCGGTGCTGGCGTGGGCGTTCTGGCGCTTCACGGACGGCATCATCGAGGCGTTCGGCGGGACGACACGGCAGCGGCGCCAGCGCGCGGCGCCGATGAAGCTGGTTCGCGATCCGTTCTGCGGCACGTGGGTACCGCCCGCTGAAGCGTTGGCGCTGCGCACCGGCCACGAGATTCACTACTTCTGCTCGGTCGAGTGCCGTGAGGCGTTCAGGAAGAGCGCATGAGCGCTGGCGAGGCTGCGCCTCGGACCGACGGGCGTACAGGCTTCGCCTCGCCAGGGCCGTGTTTCCTGGCCCGCGCTCCGCGCGGGCGTAGACGCCTTGACCGAGCAGCACTTGACGCGAGAGCGAGGGCACGTGGCGGCCAAGGCCTCTAGCCTCGAAGAGCAGCTCCGCGCCGACATCGTCGAAGCCGGCCGCCGGATGGACGCGCGCGGCTACGTCGCCTCCAACGATGGCAACATCAGCACGAGGATCGACAAGGACCGTCTTCTCACGACACCGAAGAGCGTGCCCAAGGGGTACATGACACCCGACATGATGGTGATCGTGGACTACGACGGCCGCAAGCTCGCGGGCGACCGGGACGCCAGCTCCGAGCTGCCCATGCACCTCGAGATCTACCGCAACCGTCCGGACGTGAACGCCGTGGTGCACGCCCATCCGCCCACGGCCACCGGCTTTGCCACCGCCGGCGTCCCGCTGACGCGCGCGGTGCTGGCCGAGGTGGTGACGACGCTGGGCAGCATCCCGATCGCCGAATACGGGACGCCATCCACCGCGGAGCTGCCGGCCGCGGTGCGGAAGTACATCAAGGCGCACGACGGCATGCTGCTCGCCAATCACGGCGCCGTCACCTGCGGCAAGGACGTGATGTCGGCGTACTACAAGATGGAGACGATCGAGCACTTCGCGAAAATCAGCCTCGTGGCCCGCCTGCTGGGCGGCGAGAATCTGATTTCGCGCGAAGAGGTCGAGCGCCTGCAGGGGCTACGCGGCATGTACGGCATCGCTGCCCCGGCTCCGCTCTGCGCCGACCCCGTCGGGCTGGACTCGGACGATCCCGCCCTGTGTCAGGTGCTCGAGGCGCCCGAAGGCACGGGCGAACGGCTGATTCCAGACGTGAACGCCGTGCTCAAGACTGCGAGCAGGACCGGGGAAATTCGGCTAACATACGGCGAACTGACGGCGCTGATTGCCGACGCCGTGAAGAATCTTCGGGATTGAGGTAGACGATGGGTGAGGCGCTCGGAATGGTCGAGACCAAGGGTCTGGTTGCCATGATTGAGGCGGCCGACGCGATGGTCAAGGCCGCCAAGGTGACGCTGGTCGGCTGGGAGAAGATCGGCGCGGGCTATGTGACCGCCATCGTGCGCGGCGACGTGGCCGCCGTGAAGGCCGCCACCGACGCCGGCGCTGCCGCTGCCCGCCGCGTGGGGGAACTGGTGTCGGTGCACGTCATCCCGCGCCCGCACGCGAACCTCGAGGACGCGCTGCCCATCGGCAAGTCCACCGTCTCCAAGGGCTAGAGAGGGCGAGGCTTCGCCCGCGTTGTCCATGAATTGGCTCAGCCTCGCAGACAGCATCTCTGGCCCGCACTTCGTGCGGGCGTAGGGTGTAGTCGAGCATGATCCTCGCCCGCATCGTCGGGACCGTCGTCGCTACGCGGAAGGACCCGCGGCTCGTCAGCAACAAGCTTCTGATCGCCCGGCCCATGGACCCTCATGGCAAGGCCGAGGGCAGCTATCTCGTCGCCGTCGATACCGTGGACGCCGGAGTGGGCGAAACCGTGCTCATCGTCAGCGGCAGCTCCGCCCGCATGGCGTCGGGCCTGAAGGACTGCCCGGTGGATGCGGCCATCGTCGGCATCGTGGATACCGTCGACGTCGCGGCGGGAGATTAGGTCGTAGGGGCCGCCTTTAGGCGGCCCGACCATCATG
>DATMDI010000024.1:0-2096 GCA_035557875.1 Vicinamibacterales bacterium | reverse complement strand
AGACTGCGGACAAGAACCGCAAGCTCGCAGGCGTAGTCGAGGTTGAGAGCGCCGAATCCGTCAATCACCTCGAGGCGATGTCGCAGTGGAAGGCGTTTGCCGCCCTGCGCGTCCCATTCCACCTGTATTTGCCGACCTCGTCGATCGACACGGCGCGTCGTTTCTGCACCGACATGGAAATTCCGGTGGCCGAGATGTGGGCGTATCAGTCGGTCGGCGATCAGATTCGTTTCACACTTGTGCAGCGTTCTGCGCAGTCTGACGACGGCAAGGAGGCGCGGGCGTCGGCGGCCGCGCCAGAACCGCGTCCCCGCGCTGCCAAGCCGGCGGCCACCCGCGCGGCGGCGGCACCAGCACGGCCCGCGGCTGCTGCGCCGCGGCCGACACCAACCACGCGCACCCGAACCAATGGTTCGGCCGCGGCTCGACGACCTGCGGCTGCGGCACGCCGGGCGCCGGCTGCGACCTCACGTGCGGCGGCAAAGCCGAAAGCGGCGCCGGCGCGCCGTCCGGCCGCAAAGGTTGCGGCCACCCGGAAGAGCAAGTCCGCCTCCTCGAGCTCGTCGCGCGCGCAGAAGCGCAGATAGGTCCTCCGTGCCGTTTCTTCGGGTCATGCGCGACAAGCGTGGCTACGAAACCACCTATCTGATGCATTGGTTTCGTGAGGGCGCCCGCCAGCGCTCGCGCGTCCTTTACATGTTCCGTACGCCGGGCGGTGTCCGTGTCGGACGACTTCCGCTCGACCGCGACGTGCTCCGTCAGATCGAAGCGCAGCATCCCGACATCCAGTTCGACTGGAACGCGGTGCGCGAGACACAGCAGGTCATCGAACCCGCACCCGACTTCCGCCGGCGACGCCCGCGGCGGGAGGAGGGCGAGGCGGCTCCTCAAAACACTCCGGAACCGGCGGCCGCGGTGGAGGCGCCTCCTGCCGCCAGTACGACGTCACCGAATCTGCCAGCGAATGCGCCGGGGCCGAAAGGCCCCGGCCTACAGGCGCCACCCGTGCCACGGCTGCAGGTGCCGCCTGCGATTGAAGGCAGCAGTCCGGACGAACAGATTGTCTTTCTGTTCAAGTGGCATCCGTTGATCTGCGAGCGATTGGCGTTGCGCACGGCCGATCCCGAGCGACGGAACGCGCTGCTGGCGCTGGCCGAGCGGCTCAACCCTGCCTCGTGGACCGACGCGGATCAGATCACCGCCGGGCTGCAGCAGGCCGCCGAAGCGCTCGAACGGCTGTCGCGCGTGATGGCGAGACGTCGGCGTCGGGCGCGGCGTTCGCCTGCCGACCGCCGGCCGCTCCCTGCCGGAGAAACCGGCTCCTCGAACGACAGCACCGAAGCCCCGGACGACACCATCGAAGCCGCAGACGACACCACCGAATCCTGATGGAGTGGTTCGCGCAGGTGCTCGTCACGATCAGCAGCATGGGCCCGTGGGCGCCGGTGCTGTTTATCGTCGCCTATGTCGTCGCGTCGATCGTCCTGGCCCCAGCCTTCCTCCTGACAGTGGCCGCGGGCGCCATCTTCGGCTTGTGGCGCGGAACGCTGCTCGTCCTGATCAGCAAGGTGATCGGCTCGTCAGTGGTGTTCGGACTGGCATCGCCTCTGTCACGTTCGCGTCTGATGCGATGGGTGGATCGCGACGCGCGGGTGGCCGCGGTGCGTCGCGCCGTGGCCGACGACGGCCTGTGGGTGATGTTCCTGCTGCGCCTGTCACCCGTCGTGCCGTTCGTGCTGCTGAACTACGGGCTGGCGCTCAGCGGCGTGCGCTACCGCAATTTCCTCGTCGCGCTGGTGGGAACGTTGCCGACGATTGTGATGTACGTCTACTACGGACGGATTGTCGGTGACGTCGCCAAGATCGCGGCTGGCGTCGCGCCGGTGCGCGGCCCCGAGTATTACGTATTGCTCGTCGGCGGCCTCATCGCCACGGTCATGGCCACGACCAGCATCACTCGTGCGTCCAAGCGCGCGTTCGACAATGCGCGAAGGGCGCTATAGGGCTGCCGCTGCGGCGCGGTCCATCCACCACTCCACCCGGTCGTCGGCCCGTCGCAGGAGTTGCACCGGCCATCGGGCGACGTCCTCCGGAAG
>DATMDI010000023.1:0-3834 GCA_035557875.1 Vicinamibacterales bacterium | reverse complement strand
CGCGGGCTGGACCAGCTCCCTTGCGGCCGGCCTCGAACGCGCGGAGCGCGAGCGCAAGCCCGTCCTGATCGACTTCTGGGCGACCTGGTGCAAGAACTGCCTGACGATGGACAAGACCACGCTGGCCGATCCGGAGGTCAGGCGCGCGCTGGACCGCTACGTGAAGATCAAGTTCCAGGCCGAGCAGCCGGATGAACCCCCGGCGCGCGACGTGATGGCGCGTTTCAAGGCCATCGGCCTGCCGACCTACGTCATCCTCCGTCCCGTCGCCGCGCGCGGCGAATAGCGTCCGGCACAACCGCGACGGCTCGGCGGCCGTAGAAGGCCGTAGAGACACGTTATGGACGAGACGCCGGCGTTGCTCGCCGCCTTCGGGGCCGGATTCTGCTCGTCGATCTCTCCCGGCGTCGCGCCGCTCCTGCCGGCGTTCGCCGGCTTCGCGCGCAACCGCGGGCCCTGGCAGTTGATCGTCTTCCTGTGCGGCTTCTCGCTGATATTCATCACGCTCGGCGCCAGCGCCACGGCCCCCGGTCAGGCGCTGCTCGAGCACCTCGTGGTCTTCGAGGCCGCGGCCGGCGTGTTTCTCATCGTGGTGGGTCTGCGCGGCCTTGGCATGCGCGGGCTCACCCGGAGCGCCGGCGCCGACACCGGCGTCGAGCCCGCCACTCCTGGCACCCTGCTCGTGGCATTCCTTGCCGGGGCGGCGCTGATGTTCGGCTGGACGCCGCTGGCCGGCGTCGTTCTGGCGCGCATCCTGGCGCTGGCGACCTCGGCCGACACTCTCGGCCCCGGCGTGACCTTGTTGACGGCGTACGCATCCGGCCGCGCGCTGTCGCTGCTGGCGCTCGGGCTCGCCCACAACGCCGCGCTGCGGTTCGCTCTACCGCGCTCGGCGCATGGGCGGCGCCTCGACACGATCCCGGGCGCGCTCGTCGCCCTCAGCGGACTGCTGATCGTCACGCATGCGTTTCCGTTCATCGCGGCGGCGCTCGCGGATTTCCTCCCGCTCTTTTAATCGGCTGGCGGCCGGTGCGTCCATTCCTGCTATCCTGTGGCCCGGAGTGCGACTCTCCTGATGCACAGGCGCAGCCTTCGCTACGGTCTCGTCGTGCTGCTCTTCGCAGCCGCTGCCGGCGCGGCCGGGTTTGCCTGGACCGTCGATCGACAACTGGCTGCGCTCATCGCTCGCGAGCATGCCGCCGCCGCGCGCTTCGACGCGCTGGTGCCAGCCATCGCGCGCTTCGACGCCGCCCAGCAGACTTTCGATCCCTCGCGTGAATCCGAGGCCGAGTGGTTCGTGCGCGTCGAGCGGCTGCTCACGCGCATTCAATCCGACGGCGCCGCGCTGCACGGCCTGGCGGCATCCGAGGCCGCCGCGCAAACCTTCAGCGACGTCACCGCCAGGGTGGTGAGCGCGGTCAAGAGGGCCGAAGAGAACTTCCGGGCGGGACACGAACTGATGGCCGCCGATCTCGTGCAGGACGAGGGACGGCCGGGCGCGGAAGCCATGCGCGCCGCCGTGCTGGAATGGCGCGCGGCAGAGGCCAGCGCCGCCGATGCGGTACGGGCACGCCTGTTTCAACAGTTGTGGTCGGTGCTTGGCGGGACAGCGGCGTTCTGGGGCATCGGCGTGTTGCTCCTCGCGCCACGTAAAGCGCCTGCGCCGCTGGCGCCCAGCTCTCCAGCGCTCGTCGTCGAGCCGGCTGCCGACGCGCCGCTGTCGTTGAGCGTGCGCGAGGTGCCTGTACCCGACCTGCCGGTGCCCGCCCCAACGCCCTACCTCCCTCTCGACCCGGCCGCGGCGCTCTGCACCGACATCGCCCGCGCCGATACCGCCGCTGCGCTGGACGCCCTCGTGGACCGGGCGGCCAGCATGCTCGGCGCGGCGGGCATCGTGATCTGGCTGAAGGGACCGCAGGACGAGCTCGTGCCAGCCGTCGTGCACGGCTACGGCCCCGAGGCCCACGCCCGCATCGGCGGCCTGCCCCTGTCCGATGCCAATCTCACGACGCGGGCATGGCACTCCGGCGTGCTGCAGTCGGCCGCAGGTGAGGGCCGCGGACGAGCCGCCCTGGCCGCCCCGCTGTTTCAGGGCGCGCAACCCACCGGCGTGTTCGCTGTGGAGCTGGCCAGCGGGTCCGAATCGAGCGCCGAGATTCGCGCGCTCACGGGCATCCTGGCGGCGCAGTTCGCGGGTGCGGTGACTCCGAGGATCGAGACCGCCGCGGTGGCCGATCAGCCCCTCGAAGCCACCGGATCGTAAGCGGCGCTCTTACCCCCTTATATCGATCGTCCGCTGGCGCGGACCGGCCGCGGGTTCTCCGGCATCTTCGCCGTCAGCTGCAGCTGCTTTTTATCGCGCATGACGGTAATGGCGATCGACGCGCCGCCGTCGGCCCGGCGCACTTCGTCGAACACGTCAGACACAGCGGCCACCGTGCGGCCGTTCATCGACGTGATCACGTCGCCCGCCTTCAGTCCGGCGCGCGCGGCCGGCGAGTCCATTTCCACCGCCGACACCAGCGCCCCGCGCTCGACACCGAAATAGGACGCGAGCTGATCGCTTACCGGCGCCAGCGACGCGCCAAACCGCCCTCGCGTGCCGGTAACCCAGCCGCCCCAGCCGCGTCCGCCCGGACCGTTGTAGTCGAACTCGAAACGCTGCGACAGATCGCGCATCTGGCGCTCGAGCTGACTGAAGTCCGGCAGCGTCACCCACGACTGATTCGAATCCGGCGTCAGCTCCGCCGTCTGGCGGCTGCCGTTCCGCAGATAGACCGTCCGCACGGACCGGCCATCGGGGCCCTCCCGTACCAGGCGCGACAGCTGCCGGGCGCTGCGCACGCGCTCGCCGTCGAACTCCACGATGATGTCGCCGGTGGCGATGCCGGCTTTTGCCGCGGGGCCATTGGCCTCCACGCCCGTGACATAGGCCCCTTCGGGCTGCGCGAGCTTGGCGCTCCTGCTCTCCTCGACAGAGACGTCGCGCACCGTCGCGCCGATCGTGCCGCCGAGACCGTCGATCTGTACGCGGCGGCGTTCGGGTTCGGGAAAGGGACGGTCCTGGGCGACCACGCCGGGTATGGCGACCAGGGCAATCACGAAACCGACGCCGGCCGCGGCGAGCAGGGCCTTTCCGATCAGCGCTTTCATAGACTCCTCCACTGCCTCACAGCCTCTTCGACGGGGTCAGCCCGGGAAAAGTTGGCATAATCCGCCCCATGGCGAGGGACGACTCGAAGGCCCGGATTCTGGAGCGCGCGGAGCGGGAGCAGGTCAGGTTCATGCGGCTCCAGTTCACGGACATCCTCGGGGCGACCAAGAACGTGGAGGTGCCCGATCGGCAGTTTGGCGAAGCCCTGGACGGCCGGATCACGTTCGATGGCTCGTCGATCGAAGGATTCGTCCGCACGGAAGAGTCCGACATGTTCCTCAAGCCCGACCTGTCCACCTTCCAGGTCTTGCCCTGGACATATGCCGGGCCGGAGCGGGTGGGACGGGTCATCTGCGACATCGCCAACCCCGACGGGACGCCGTTTGCCGGCTGCCCGCGGTCCACGTTGAAGCGCGCCATCGACCTGGCGGCCGCGAAAGGATTCGCGATGCGGGCCGGCCCCGAGGCCGAGTTCTTTCTTTTCCAGCGCCGCCAGGACGGCCAGCCGACCACCGAGACCCACGACTCGGGCGGCTACTTCGACCTGACGCCGGTGGATCTGGGCGAAGACGTCCGCCGCGAGATCGTGCGCTCGCTCGAGCAGATGGGGTTCCACGTCGAGGCCGCGCACCACGAGGTGGCGCCGGGCCAGCACGAAATCGACTTCCGCCACGACGACG
>DATMDI010000022.1:0-3416 GCA_035557875.1 Vicinamibacterales bacterium | reverse complement strand
CCGCAGCTTCACGCTGTGGGTCGCAAACTGGTGCTCGAGCAGTCCCAGCACGTCGGCGATGATCACGTTGAGGTCCACGACGCCAAGCTCCGACGCCGCGCTCGACGCCGGCCGCGACAGGTTGAGCAGCCCGTTGACGATCTTGGCGGCGCGGAAGGTCTGGCGCTCGATCTTCTCCAGCAGCCGGGTCTTCGGGTCGTCGGGATCGGCGCCCTCGAGCAGCATCTGGGTGAAGCTCGAGATGCCGGTGAGCGGAGTGTTCACCTCGTGGGCGACGCCGGCCGCGAGCAGGCCGATCGACGCCATCTTCTCCGAAATCTGCAGTTGCTCCTCGAACTGGACGCGCGAGGTCACGTCCTCGACGATGACCACTGTGCCTTCGGTGGCGCCGTCATCGGTCACCGTGGTCCTCAAGGGAACGACCGCGCAGTTGACGATGAGCGTGTGCCCGACTTTCGCGCCGCGGCAGTGCAGCGGCACGCGCGACAGCATCGCGCCGGTCGGCGTGTCGCGGCGCGCCGCCCGCACCGCCTCGACACACGGACCGTCGAAGAGATCGTCGAGCGAGCGGCCCGCGGCCGCACTGCGCGCGACGCCGTAGAGGGTTTCGAGCGCGGTGTTCCACCGCACGACCCTGTCCTCGAGATCCACGACCAGCAGGCCGTCGTCGAGCGATTCCAGGATGTTCTCGTTGAACGCGCGCAGCCGGTCGAGCTCGAGCGCCTTGACGTGGAGCTGACGGTAGAGCCGCGCGTTCTCGAGCGCGGTCGCCATCTGGCCCGCCACCGCCGCCAGAAGCTCCATGTCTTCGCTGCTGAGCGGCTCGTTCGAGTGCTTGCGTCCGAGCGCGAGCACCGCGGTGGTCCCGGTCTGCGAGATGCACGGCACGAAGTAAAAAAGGCCGGCGTCGCGCCAGAACTCGATCTCCTCGGCCGCGAACCAGCCGACGGCGGTGGGATCGTCGAGCGCCACCAGATGCCCGCCAGCGAGGCGGCGGCCGATGCCCGAGAGCTTGGGCAGCAGCGGCGGCCTCTGGTCCTCGGCGCCGTAGGCGTGCATCGACGCGTAGGCCGGATCGGTCTCGCTCTCGACCATCAGCGCCATGCGATCCACTTCGAGCGTCTCGGCCACGCGCGACACGAGACGCGCGCTCAGGCGGCCGAGGTCGAGATCGCTGTTGAGGTCGCGGGCGAAACCCACCAGGGCTCGCCGGTAGTCGTAGCGGTCGCGATAGAACGCGCGGTCGAGCGTGGTCTGGACGAAGTCCTTCACCGGCGGCGCCAGCAGGACGGCGACCAGCGTCGCCAGGAACGCGATCACCCATTCGTGGCCGGCGCTGCCCTGGACGAACATCCGCTGCACCACCTTGAGCAGCACCACGTACATCGCCACGACCGCCGACAGCACCGCCGCATAGACCAGGGCGCGTTTGACGATGACCTCGACGTCCATCAGGCGGTAACGGACGATGGCCGACGCGTAGGCCAGCGGGATCAGGCTGAGCGGCAACGCCAGGAGCTGCATCGGAATCGACGGCGCGACGCCGAGGGCATACGGCAGCGCATAGCCGAAGGCGAACGGCCCGGCGCCGAAAGCCGTGCCCCACGCGATCCACCGCAACTGCCGCCGCGCGGTGACGGTTCGCACCTGCCGCAGCGCGCGGGTGAGACCGAGCAGCCCGCCGAGGAAGCAGACGGCGAGGTAGAGGAACTGCATCCGGTCGAGCGCGGAACTGATTCGCACGAACTGCGCGGCATCGGTCGAGGCGGCGCCCGACAGCGACACCACCCGCGCAAGCCCGAGCACGAGCGCCGGCGCGTAGTTGACGAACTCGAGCACGCGGCCGAGCGCCGTGCTATTGAGCCTGGTCGGCCGCTCGGGGAAGACCAGCGTGAAGTGCAGGAACAGCGGAGGCAGGGCCAGGATCGAGATCTCGTCGGCCCAGAAGAACACCCAGTCGAGCCGATCCAGGCGGCCGCTGAAGGAGAAGGTGAACACCCCGAAGAAGGCCACCGCCAGCCACAGGAAATGGAGCGTGGCCGGATCGCGCGGGCGGCGGAGCCGGACCGCGCCGCCCACCAGCAGCGTGAAGGTGCCGACGCCCGCGAGCAGGAAGTAGAGGATGCCGGGACCGCCGGGAATCGGCGCGACACGCACGTCGATCACATCGCGCGAGCCGAGGCGCAGCACCGTGTAGCGCAGCGTCTCGCCGCGGCCGGCCGCGTGGAGCATCTCCACGACGTCGGCCGGATCTTCGATCGGGCTGTCGTTGATGGCGATGAGGAGATCGCCGCGTTGGATGCCGACGGCGGCCGCGGGCGTGGAGTCGGCAATGTCGGCTGCCACGACGCCTTCGGCGCGCGACGACCACAGCACGCCGTCCTCGACCTCGCGGAACGCGGCGCGCGAGGCGATGTTCGCGGCGCCAAGGCACAGCAGCAGCGACACCACCACGACGGGGAGGGCGGGCTTCGACCATCGGCCCCATCCGGCCGACGTCCGTCCGTGAATCCAACGATCGGAACTGGACATTCAACGAAATGGAGCCGGAAAAAGCGGCAAAAAATGGGGAGGCATGGCCTCCCCGGGCTGCTTCCTGCCGGCGCCTTGTTTCCCCTTCAGAATCTGACCGTGACGCCTCCGACCACGCGGGTGGGGGCGCGCACCACCATCAACTCGTCGTAAATCGAGCCGCTGTCGAACTCGTCGTGGAACACGTTCTTCACCGCGACCAGCGCTTCCCACCGCGACCGTGCAAACCCGAACGGCAACGCCTGGTTGATCTGGACGTCGAAGCGCACACCGCGGGACACGGCCGGTTCGATGTCCGGCGCGGCGGCCGCCGAAATGAGCTTGTAGAGCACGAACACCCGTGTAGACGACACCGGCACCACGCTTTCGACGGTCGCCGTCAGATCGTGCACGCGGTCCGAGCGGCGAAGCACCTGGGGCGCCACGTTGGCCAGCGCCCAGACGTCGCGTGAACGTCCGGTCCACTCCGCCTCCGCCAACGAGTAGTCCAGCGACGCGCGCGTGGTCGCGCCCATGCTGCGGCTCGCACTCACGCCCCAGCCCACGGCCTCGAAGTCGCCGGCCGACCCGACGTGGTAGTGACCGGTGTTGGCCACTTCGCCGGCCGGGCTGAGCCCGAAGATGGTGACGATCTGATCTTCGCCGCGCTGCCTGAAGGCGCGCACCCCCACCAGCACCGCGCCCGGCATCCGGCGTTCGGCCCCGGCCTCGACGTGATCGATGCGCTCGGGCGTGAAGGTACCCCGGCGCGACACCGGCGAGAACGTCCGCTCCGGCGGCAGCCACATGCCCAGCGCGGGCGGAATGAACTCCTCGGCGCCGGGAGCGCTCTCGCGGTGCGACACGCTGGCGTGCAGCGCAAGCGAGTCCTTCTCCCAGGGCTT
>DATMDI010000021.1:0-2887 GCA_035557875.1 Vicinamibacterales bacterium | reverse complement strand
CGCGTTGTCGAAGGGCTGGTCGCGCTCGAGCACATCCTCGAGATTCCCGCGGTGCACATGCACCGCGTGTCCGGCTTCGAGACCGCCGTGTTCCCCTACACGACCGATGTGCCGGTGCTGACGCGCTGGGGCCGCCCGCTGCTCATCGGCCCGGGGTCGATCCACACTGCGCACACCGACCACGAGCACGTCTCGATCGACGAGCTGCAGCAGGCGGTGACGCTGTACGAGACGCTGGCCATGCGTCTGCTGACGACGGGGGAGTGATGCTGATCCAGCAGTTCTACTTGAAGTGCCTCGCCCATGCGTCCTACGTCGTGGCCGACGAGCAGTCGCATCAGGCCGTGGTCGTCGATCCGCAGCGCGACATCGACCAGTACCTGGCCTACGCCCAGGAACACGGCCTGACGATCGGGCACGTCGTGCTCACGCACCTGCACGCCGACTTTCTCGCCGGACACCTGGAGCTGCGCGACCGCGCCGGCGCCCGCATCTATCTCGGGGCCAAGGCGTCGGCGGAATACGCGTTCACCAGTCTCGCCGACGGCGACGAGATCAACCTGGGCCAGGTGCGGCTGCGCGCGCTGTCCACGCCCGGTCACACGCCGGAGTCGATTTCGCTGCTGATCTTCGACGACACCGCGAGCCGCGAGATTCCCGCCAGTGTGCTGACCGGCGACACGCTGTTCATCGGCGACGTCGGCCGGCCCGATCTGCGCGTGGCGCTCGGGTGGAGCGCGGCCGATCTCGGCGGCATGCTCTACGACTCGCTGCACGACAAGCTCCTGGCGCTGCCCGACACGAGCCTGGTGTATCCGGCCCACGGCGCCGGATCGCTCTGTGGCAAGGCGATCAGCCAGGAGACGGTGTCCACCATCGGCGAGCAGCGGCGGTCGAACTACGCGCTGCAGCCGATGAGCAAAGAGGCGTTCGTCGCGCTGGTCACCGCCGACCAGCCCGACGCGCCGCCGTACTTCACCTACGACGCCGTGCTCAACACCAAGGAGCGGCCCACGCTCGACGAGGCGCTGGCGCGCGAGGTGCAGCCGGTGCCGCTCGACAGCGTGCTGGCGCTGCAGGAGTCGGGCGCGCAGATCCTCGATACCCGCGAGCCGGGCGAGTTCGCGGCCGCGCACCTGGCCGGCAGCGTCAACGTCGGCCTCAACGGCCAGTACGCGACGTGGGCGGGCACGGTGCTGCGCCACGACAAGCCGGTGGTGATTGTCGCGGCGCCGGGAACCGAGCGCGAGTCGGCGACGCGCCTTGGCCGGATCGGGTTCGATCAGGTCGTCGGCTACCTGCAGCACGGGCTCGAGAGCCTCGCCGGCCGCCCCGAACTGACCCGCACGACCGAGCGCCTCGGCCCCGACGTGGCCGCGACGCGGATCGCCGCGGGCGCGCTGCTCCTCGACGTCCGCGCGGTGGGTGAGCGCGCGAAGAGCCGCATCGCCGGCAGCCTGTCGATTCCGCTGAGCCAGCTCGAGCAGCGGCTGGGCGAGGTGCCGCGCGACCGGCCCGTCATCGTGCACTGTGCCGGCGGCTACCGGTCGTCGATTGCCGCCAGCCTGCTCGCCCGCGCCGGCATTGGCGACGTATCGGAGCTCGCCGGCGGCATTGCCGCCTGGGATCAGACGCATCCGCCGCTGGAGGGCGCTTCCGCATGACGTTCGAGGTCACGCCGGGCTGGCTGGTCTATCACCCGAGCCCGTCGGTGCCCCGGTTCACGCCGCCGCCGGGCGCCGTGGACGCGCACTGCCACGTGTTCGGCCCCGGCGAGCAGTTTCCCTACGCGCCGGAGCGCAAGTACACCCCGGTGGACGCGTCGAAGGAGCAGCTGTTCGCGCTGCGCGATCATCTCGGCTTCGACAAGAACGTCATCGTCCAGGCGACGTGTCACGGCACGGACAATCGCGCGCTCGTCGATGCGCTGCGGGCGTCGCAGGGGCGGGCGCGCGGCGTGGCCACGGTCGATCGGGCGGTCACCGACGCCGAGCTGAGCGCGATGCACGAGGCCGGTGTCCGCGGCACGCGGTTCAACTTCGTGAAACGCCTCGTGGACTTCACCCCGCGCGAGGTCCTCGCCGAGATCGCGCAGCGCATCGCCCCGCTCGGCTGGCATGTGGTCGTTTACTTCGAGGCCGCCGACCTGCCGGAACTCTGGGACTTCTTCACCGCGCTGCCGACCACCGTGGTCGTCGATCACATGGGCCGGCCCGACGTGACGCAGCCGGTCGACGGTCCGGAGTTCGAGCTGTTCGTGCGGATGATGCGCGAGTACCCGAACATCTGGTCCAAAGTGAGCTGCCCCGAGCGGCTGTCGGTTACGGGACCGCCCGCCCTCGACGGCGAGCGCCAGCCGTACCGCGACGTCGTGCCGTTTGCGAGACGCCTGGTGGAGGCCTTTCCCGACCGGGTGCTGTGGGGCACCGACTGGCCGCATCCCAACTTGAAGAACCACATGCCCGACGACGGGCTGCTCGTGGACTACATCCCCGCAATCGCCGTCACGCCGGAGTTACAACGCAAGCTGCTGGTGGACAATCCGATGCGGTTGTACTGGGGCGGGTAAGGCGGGTAAGGCGGGTAGGACAGGCAACGTAGCGGGCGGTCTTCAGACCGCCCGGCAGTCTATGCTGCTCGCCGGAGGTGCGCGATGCGAATCCTTGTTGGTGCCGTCTGCTGCCTGCTGCTCTCGCCGGTGCTGTCTGGCCAGGCGCCTGATCCGCGCGCGCGCGACGAAGCGGCGGTTCGCGACGTCGTGCGCCGCTACGTCGAGGCGCGCGAGCGGCGCCAGGCCGCGGAGATCGAGGCGCTCTTCACGCCAGACGCCGACCAGTACACGACAGCTGGCGAATGGCGACGCGGCCGGGCGGCGGTTGTGCCCGGC
>DATMDI010000020.1:0-2065 GCA_035557875.1 Vicinamibacterales bacterium | reverse complement strand
CCTGCTGGCGCCCGGCTTGGCCACCGGCCGCGTCAGCAGCCGCGAGCGCGCGTCCCTGGCATAGCCCCACCGCTCCGGAATGCTCGCCCGCCTGGCCAGCCACGCGGAGGCGAAGGAGTTCGGCAGCAGCACCGCCACGTCGTAGGCGCCGGCACGAAGCGACTCGGTGTCGGCGTGCAGACCGGCCCGGTCGAAGAGGCCGCCCTTCCACCGCAGCGTGACGATCCGATCGAGGCCAGGGGCGAGCTCGAACATCGCCGCCACGCTGGCGCGGGCGGCCACCGCCAGATGGGCCGACGGGAACGACCGGCGCACGTCGGCGATGGCCGGCAGCGCCATCACGGCGTCGCCCAGCCAGTTCGGCGCCAGTACCAGGATCCGGCCGCGATCAGACATCGTCGTGGCCACCGGACCCATCGTGGCCGCGGCGCTCGTCGAGGCTGCGGGGCTTCACGCCCGCCTCATCGTCCATGTCGTCCAGCCGCAGCTCGTCGCCGGCAAGCGCAGGCTCCCGTTCGCGCCAGCGGCGATGCATCCAGAGCCACAGCTCCGGGTGGCGCCGGACGTACATCTCGAGCACGTCGGTGCAGCGCTGCGTGTACTCGACCACCGGGTCCGCGGCATCGGGCAGCGGCGGGTCTACCGGGTGCTCGTAGATGAAACGGTAGCGGCCGCCGGGGAGCGGCAGCGCAAATACCGGAATCACCACCGCGCCCGTGCGCAACGCCAGCGCCGCCAGGGCCGACGTGGTCGCCGCGGGCCGCCCGAAGTAGTCCACGTAGACCGCCTCGGAGGTGTGGAGGTGCTGATCGATGAGGATGGCGACGCCGTTGTTGGTGGAGAGCTCGCGCAGGACGCGCCGGAGTGCGCCTTGACGGTAGACGACGCGATTGCCCGTCATCGTGCGCAGCCGTTCGAGCAGTCGATGCAGCCACGGGTTGTCGAGGGGGCGCGCCAGCACGGCGATCGTCGGCGAGTGGAACGGGTGGGCGATCGCCTGCATCTCCCAGTAGCCGAAATGGCCCGTGACGAAGAAGACGCCTCGCCCCTGCTTGTGCGCGTTGACCACACGCTCGATGCCCTCGACCTCGATGAGGCGCGATATCTCGTCGGGCGTGAGGCTGCCGAACTTCAACAGCTCGAACAGCAGGCCGCCAAAGTGGGCGAACATCGCTTTGGCCAGGGCCCGGCGTTCGGCGGCCGGGCGCGCCGGAAACGCATGCGCGAGATTCTCGAGCGCGATGCGGCGATGGAAGCCGTCGACCCAGAACATCAGCCGGCCAAGGCCGTGGCCGCACCTGCGCACGGCGATCATCGGCAAGAGCCCCACACCGGCGGAGACGACGTGCAGCAGCGCCGCTTCGAGACGGAACCGTGCGGCCCGGATCCCCTCTGACGCCATCAGGACGCGCCGGCCCCGCGTAATGCCGCCGACCGTGCGTGGCCCAGGCGCGAGATGAACCACTCGCGGAACTCGGCCGCGGGTTCGATGGTGGCGCGCATCGGCACGTAGGCCCACGTCGTGTCGTGCGGGAGCGCCAGCGAGGTGAGGCGCACGGCGTCCTTCTCGGTCGTGATCACGCCGCCAGCGCCCGACGACTGCACCGCCTGGTGAATCGTCTCCACGTCCTTTCGCGTGAACCAGTGATGGTCGCGAAAGGCCATCGGCTTCGCGACCTGCCAGCCGATCGCCTCCACGGTGGCGAAGAAACGCTCGGGCCGCGCGATGCCGGCCACCGCCACCAGCCGGCGGCTGGTGCCGAAAGCGCCCTCGGGCACCGCATCGCCAAACGGACGCACGAGGCGCGGGGTGCCGAACTCCTGACCGAGGGTGAAGACCGGTGCGGTGCGGATCGCGGCTGTCACCGTGGCGGCGTCGGCAGGCGACCCGGGCACGATGATGGCGTGGGCCGCGGCGGCGGCGTCGAGCGGCTCGCGCAGGCGGCCGCGCGGCAGCACCTCGTCGCGCACATCCTCGGGCCGCACCAGGAGCAGGTCGAGATCGCGTTCGAGCGCGAGGTGCTGAAAGCCGTCGTCGAGCAGGATGACCGTGGCGCCGAACCGG
>DATMDI010000019.1:0-2528 GCA_035557875.1 Vicinamibacterales bacterium | reverse complement strand
AGGTGGACGAGCTCAATGCGTGCCTCGGCGCCGCCCGCGCCGCCCTCGACGATGTCGACCTGGAACAGGCGATTGTGCTGATTCAGCAGGAGCTGTTCGCCGTGGGTGCCAGGCTCGCCGATCCGTCGGCGCGCATCGCCGGCCGGGTAACGAAGGCGGTCGTCACGCCCGAGGCGATCCAGCGGCTCGAGCAGACGATCGATCGCCTCGAACAGGAGCTGCCGCCGTTGCGACGGTTCATTCTGCCCGGTGGCGGCAGTGCCGGTGCGCTGCTGCACCTGGCGCGGACGGTCTGTCGCCGGGCTGAGCGGCGTGTCGTCAGCCTCGGCCCCGACACGGTCGATGCCATCGTCATCATCTATCTGAACCGCCTGTCCGATCTGCTCTTCATGATGGCCCGCGCGGCCAATCGCCGCTCCGGGATCCTCGAAATTGAATGGTAGCGACAGCGGCGCGCAGCCCGCACCGGAGCCACTACGAGAACTTTCCAGTCGCGTCACTGCTGCTGCCGCGGGAGATGCGCCCGCACATTGCGGCGGTCTATGCGTTTGCCCGTGCCGCCGATGACTTCGCCGACGAGGGGACGCTGACGCCCGACGAGCGTCTCCGGCTGCTCGATGGCTGGGCCGATCGTCTGCACGATGCAGCGCGCACGACGCTACCCGGGCCTGCGCCGCGTGCCGGTGAGCCGGAGGACACGCAGCAGCTGTTCCTGCAGCTCGGTGCGACCATGCGGAAGAAAGCGCTGCCGCTCGATCTGTTCGACGCACTGCTGAGCGCCTTCCGTCAGGACGTGACCGTCCATCGCTACGAGACATGGCAGGATCTTCGGGATTACTGCCGCCGTTCGGCCAATCCGGTCGGACGCCTCGTCCTGCGGATCGCCGGGTATCGCGACGTGCGGATGG
This sequence comes from Vicinamibacterales bacterium, assembly GCA_035557875.1. GTDB lineage: Bacteria > Acidobacteriota > Vicinamibacteria > Vicinamibacterales > UBA2999 > DASYRM01. The sequence continues at coordinate 1,620 of DATMDI010000019.1, read as the reverse complement.
ACGAGTGGTCCGATGCGATCTGTACGGCGCTGCAGCTGACCAACTTCTGGCAGGATCTGCGGATCGATGTCGAACGCGGGCGACTGTATGTTCCGACTGAGGACCTCCGGGCGCGTGGCGTGGAGGAGGACCTTCCCGTGGGCGCCGCCTTGAGCGCTGAATGGCGGGCGGTCATCGCCATTCTGGTTGCGCGGACGCGACGACTGTTCGACGAGGGACGGCCGCTGTGCAGCCAGGTGCGAGGGCGGCTGCGGCTCGAGCTGCGCGCCACCTGGCTTGGCGGCACCCGCATTCTCGACCGCATCGAGGCTGCCGGTTTCGACGCGCTGGCGCAGCGTCCGGTGATTTGCCGGTCGGACCTCCCCTGGTTCGTCGGACGTCTCGCGTGGTGGGGATGGGTGAAACCCGCGCCCGCCTCTCGGTGATGAGCGGAAACCGGCACGGTCCATGAGCCGCGACACCAATTTCTACTATTCGTTCCTGGTGCTCCCGCCGGTCAAACGGCGGGCGATCGTGGCGGTGTGGGATTTCTGCCGTGCGGTCGACGACGCGGTCGATCAGGTGGTGCCGGCGAGCGAGAGGCACGGACGGCTTGGTCCGGACGCGCGCGCCGAGGCCACCGCGCAGCTGTGCGCCTGGCGCGACGAGCTGCGCCACATCTACGAAGGAACGCCGGTCACCGCGCAGGGAACGGCGCTGCAGCCCCATGTGTCGGCGTTCAATCTTCCGCGCCGGCAGTTCGAGCTCCTCATCGACGGCGTGGAGATGGATCTCGCCTACGCGCGCTATCCCACGTTCACCGCGCTCACCGACTACTGTCATCGTGTCGCGTCGACCGTCGGGCTGATCTGCGTGGAGATCTTCGGCTACCGCGATCCTCGCGCGAAGATCTTCGCCGAGCATCTCGGACTCGCGTTGCAGCTCACGAACATCATCCGTGACGTCGCCGAGGATCTCCGCAGCGGGCGGGTCTACCTGCCGCTCGAGGATCTCGAGCGCTTTGGCGTCTCAGAAAGCGATCTGCAGGCCGGCCGGGTGACGCCAGGGATCGCGGCGCTGCTCCGGTTCGAGTGCGAACGCGCCCGCAGCTACTACGATCGTGCGGCGGAGCAGCTGCCCCGGGCGGACGCGCGGAGCCTGGTTGCGGCAGAGATCATGGGCGCCATCTATTTCGAGATTCTGCAGCGCATCGAGCGCCGCGGCTATGACGTGTTCACCGAACGCATCCGCGTGCCGCGGCCGCAACGCGCGGCGATCGCGCTGCGCGTCTGGCTGCGCTCGCTCGTCGGACGTCGAAGCGGACCTCACCGGGAGTCCCGACGGCCGTTCACCGGCGGACCGGGGCCTTCGGCCCCCAGTGAATAGCCGTGCGTCGTCACGTCGTCGTGATCGGCGGCGGGGTTGCCGGACTCGGCGCGGCGACGGCTCTTGCCGAGCGCGATATCGAGGTCACGCTGTTCGAGGCGCGGCCGTCGGCCGGCGGACGATGCTCGACGTTCACCGATCCGGCAACGGGCGAGCGTGTCGACAACGGTCAGCACGTGCTGATCGGATGCTACGACGAGACGTTTCAGCTGCTCCAGCGGATCGGCGCAGCCGCATGTGTCACGACCCAGCCGA
>DATMDI010000018.1:0-8278 GCA_035557875.1 Vicinamibacterales bacterium | reverse complement strand
ATCTACGGCAACGGATATCGCATCGTGCAGGCGCCCGGATATGCCGTGATCATGGCCGAGATGATTCACGAGGCGCGCGTGATCCCGCTCGACGGCCGGCCCCACGCCGGCCCCGGCGTCCGCTCGTACATGGGCGGCTCGCGCGGCCGCTGGGAAGGCGACACGCTGGTGGTCGAGACCACCAACTTCAACGGCAAGGCGACGGTGCCGGGCAATCCCGTGCTGGCGAGTCCGGAACTGAAGATCATCGAGCGCATCACGCGCGTCGGCGCGGACCTCCTGCGTTATGACGCAACGGTGATCGATCCGAAGACCTACACCACGCCCGACACGATCTCGATTCCGTTCACGTCACCGTCCGGCTACCCGGTGCTGCCGTACGAATGCCATGTAGGCAACCTGGCGATCCTGCAAGGGCTCGGCGGCGAGCATGCCGAGGATCGTGCGCTCGAAGAGGATCGCCAGAAGGGCATCATCCGTCCGCGGCGGCCGATACAGGGCGGCCTCACCGTGGGTGGGCAGCCCATACCCGAAAGCGGCCCGCTCGCATCCCAACCCTAAGGACCCCATGAAACCAGTCACTGTGTGTGTTGCCACCTTCGTCGCGCTGGGTGCGCTCGTCGCGACGGCCCGCGCGCAGGCGCCCGACGGTGCCGCCGTGTTCGAGAAGGCGTGCGCCACCTGCCACCAGAATCCGGCCGCCGATTCGCGCGCGCCCAACCGCGCGGTGCTCGCCGAGATTGCGCCCGAGACGATCTACACCGCGCTCGTCAGCGGCAACATGTTCCGGCAGGGTTCGGCGCTGAGCGATGCCGAGCGCCGTGCCGTGGCGGGCTTCATCGCCGGCCGTCCGATGGGCACCGCGGCGGCGCTGCCCGCCCAGGGCCGCTGCACCACCGCGCCGGCGCCGGTGCGGGCGCGCGACCTGCAGAGCGGCTGGAACGGCTGGGGCGCAGGCGTTGCCAATACGCGCTACATCCCCGCTGCCGCCGGCGGCGTCACCGCGCCGATGATGCCGCGCATGAAGCTGAAGTGGGCGTTCGGATTCGCAGGTGTGAGCTCGGCGCGCTCGCAGCCCGCGGTGCTCGGCGGCCGCGTCTTCGTGGGGAGCGAGAGCGGCGACGTGTTCGCGCTCGACGCCAAGACCGGCTGCACGCACTGGAGCTACCACGCGCAGGCCGGCATTCGCACGGCGGTGACGGTGGCACCCTACAAGCCGGCCAACGGCCCCTCGGGATTTGCCGTGTTCTTCGCCGACGGCACCGCGTCGGCCTACGCGATCGACGCCGCGACCGGCAAGGAGATCTGGACGCGCAAGCTCGACTCGCATCCCTACGCCAAAGCCACCGGCTCGGTGACCGTCCACGACGGGCGCGTCTACGTGCCGCTTGCCGGCGTCGGCGAGGAAGGGCAGGGCGGCACGCCGCGCTACGAGTGCTGCACCTTTCGCGGCAGCGTCACGGCGCTCAACGCCAACACCGGCGCGGTGATCTGGAAGACCTACACGGTCGACGAGCTCAAGTCGCGCGGCAAGAACAAGGAAGGCGTCGCGTTGTGGGGACCCGCGGGCGGCGGGATCTGGGCGGCGCCGACGATCGATGCGAAGCGGAAGGCCGTGTACGTCGCCACCGGCAACGGCTACGCCGATCCGCCGCAGCTCACCACCGACGCGGTGCTCGCGCTCGACATCGACACCGGGAAGCTCCGGTGGTCGCAGCAGCCGCTGGTCAACGACGTGTGGGCCGGGGGATGCCGCGCGAACGACACCAGCAATGCGAACTGCCCGGCGGCGCTCGGTCCCGACTACGATTTCTCGGCGTCGCCGATGCTCGTCAAAACGGCGACCGGCAAGGAGCTGATCCTGATTCAGCAGAAGTCGGGCATGGTCTACGGCTTCGATCCCGACAACAAGGGCGCCGAGGTGTGGGAGTACCGATCGAGCCCCGGCGGCGGGATGGGCGGGCAGTGGGGCGGCGCGGCCGACGATCGCCAGGCGTATTTCAGCGTCAACGGGACGGCGGGCAAGACGCCGGGCGGCATCCGGGCCGTGCGCCTCGATACCGGCGCCGAGGTGTGGTCGAAAGAAGCGTCTGAACGGCTGTGTGGCACCGAGCGCGGCTGCAGTGCGGCGCAGGGAGCCGCGGTGACCGCGGTGCCAGGCATCGTATTGTCCGGATCCATGGACGGCGGGCTCCGCGCCTACGCCAGCGACGACGGCACGCTGGTCTGGAGCTTCGACACCAACCGCGAGTTCGAGACCGTCAACGGCGTCAAGGCCAAGGGCGGGGCGATGGACGGTCCCGGCGCGGCGGTCGGCGACGGAATGATCTTCATCAATTCGGGCTACGTGAGCCTGATCGGGCGGCCCGGCAACGTGCTGCTCGCGTTTGGAGTCGATTAAGCGGAGCAGGTCGATGAACGGAAGCGTGGCGACGGCGGTCGGTTCGGAAGCCAAGGCGGGGAGCGGTTCCCTTGCGCTGCTGGGGATGGCGGCTCTCGGCGCGTTGATCTTCATCGTGGTCGCGGCGTTGCCGTACTACGTGCGATTCGACGAAGGGCAGTTCCGGCAGTACTGGCCGATGCGCGGCTGGCTCCTGACCCACATCTCGATGGGTGTGGTGGCGCTGCTGACGGGGCCGGTGCAGCTGTGGCTGGGACTGAGCGATCGCTATCCCGCGCTGCACAAGAACCTGGGGCTCGTCTACATGGCGGCGGTCGCGCTGGGCGCGACCGCCGGCTACTATCTCGCCTTCAACACGGCTGGCGGCGTCGTGTTCGGTTCCGGCCTCATCGGACTCGCCACCGCCTGGCTCACGACCACCGGGCTCGCCTTCCTCGCCATCAAGCGCCACCTCTACGAGCAGCACAAGGAGTGGATGGTTCGGAGCTACGTCGTGACGTTCGCCTTTGTCACGTTCCGCGCCTTCGACAGCGTGCTCGCGGCGCAGGGGATGCCACTGCTGGAGCGCATCGGCATCTCGGCGTGGTTCTGCTGGTCCGTGCCGCTCTTGCTGAACGAAGTCGTCCTCCAGGGACGCAAGATTCTGAGGGTGAACCTTGACTGAGAGGCGGGTAGGGCCGGCCATCGGCCGGTAAGGCGGGTAAGAGCTCTTATCCGCCCCATCCACCTCACCCGCCTTACCGCGGCGAAGCCGCGGCCTTCTAGTTCCGCGCGGTTTTCAGCGCGGAACTCCACCACGTCAGGTGGTCGAGCAGCGCCTTGGCCGCCTGGTTGTTGACGTCGGTCGCGACGCCGCTTACGTCCTGGATGAACCACGGGTTCGGAATGTGCACGGCCCAGCGGATCGGCACCATGTCGAGCTCGACGGCCACCAGGCGCAGCTGTTCCACGCCGCGCGCGCCGCCGGTGCCGCCCCAGCTGACGAAGGCCACGGCCTTGCGGCCCCATACCGAATAGACGTAATCGAGCGCGTTCTTCAGCACCGCCGGGTAGCCGTGGTTGTACTCGGGCGTGCAGATGATGTAGCCGTCGGCCTCGCGAATCTTCTCGCGCCACTTCACGACGACCGGGTGGTCGTAGTTGTCCTTGGCCAGCCCGGGAGGCAGCGCCTCTTCGAAAAATGGCATCGGGTAGTCGCGCAGGTCGAGCAGCTCGACGTCGAGATCGGCGCGGCTCTTCGCGACGTCGAAGATCCATTGCGCCGGCTTCTCGCTGAACCGGTTGGCCCGCGTGCTGCCCACGATCACCTTGATTTTGAGTGTGCTCATGCGGCCGACATTCTGTCACACGCGGGCCGCGGAGGACGCGGCCCGTGTCAGCCGACGGGCAGCTCCACGCTGAGCACCAGCACGCCGTCGCGGACCTCGGCGCCGGTATGGCCGCCCCACGCGGCGACGACGCGCCCGGCGAGCGGCAGCCCGAGGCCGGGCCCGCGATACGGCTTGGGAACGCCGGGCGTCGGGTCGCGCCTGTCCGCGAAGAGCGTGTCCGGCTCGCCGGTGGTGATGCCGGTGGAGCGGACCTCGGCGCGGAGGCGGCCGTCGCGTCGTGTGACCGACGCGGTGACCTGGCTGCCGCGCCTCGACGCCTTCACCGCGTAGCCGAAGAGCGCCGAGAAGATCTGACGCAGCCGGCGCTCGTCGCTGGCGACGGGCCCATCGAGCTGAGCGTCGAGCGCGAACGTGACCGAACGCCTGGCCGCGGTGTCGGCGAAGGTGGACCGCAGCTCGCGGACGAGGGCCGCCACGTCCACCTGGGCTGACGCGAACGCGAGCCGTCCGGTCTCGAGCGCGCCCAGGTCGGCCACGTCCTGCACGACCGCGCGGAGTTCGCGCGCGCTGGCCAGCACTTCGAGCATCAGTGCGCGCTGCTCGCCCTCGATGGGCCCGTAGGTGCCGGCGAGCAGCAATTCGGTGGCGCCATGGATGGCGGTGAGCGGCGTGCTCAGGTCGTGGGCCAGGTCGCCCAGGAAGACGCCGCGTGCGGCGTCGGGCCGAGAAGTGGAACCGTTGGAGTCAGGCATGACGAAGTGACGGAAAACCCTTGAGATGATAGTCCCGAAGTGTAGAATCTCCCGGCTCGCTGCGCCCCGTGGCTTCGACCGGGCCGCGCGCCTCTATCCGTACCGGCATGCTGATCCCGATCTTCTTACACCGGACCGACCGATCTGCCCGTCTGTCTGACGCCCAGCGGCTGCACTTCGTGTCGCAGGCGATCGAGTCGAGCGTCGACGCCATCGTGTTCACGGACGTCGAAGGCCGCATCTCCTTCGTCAACGACGCGTTCGTGCGGCTGTGGGGCTACCAGCGCGCCGCCGACATCGGTGGCCGGCTGCTGTCGTGGTTCGTCGCGCCCGCCAATCCGCTGGCCGCGATGAATGTCAACACGAACTGGACGGGGGAGGCGGTGGGTGTGGCGAGTAACGGCCTCCGCTTTCCGATCGCCGGCTCGATTACGCGCATCGAGAATGACGCCGCGGCCGTTGCCGGGTTCGTCGCCTCGTTCCGCGACGTGAGCGACCGGGCGCGGGCCGAGCAGGCGTTGCGCGAGAGCGAGGAGCGCTATCGATCGCTCGTCGAGTCGGCGCACGATCCGATCTTCAGCGCCGACGCCGGAGGGCGGTTCCTCTACGTCAATCGCGCCGCGGCCGCGATTTTCGGGCTCAAGCCCGAAGAGGTCGAGGGCAGGACGGTGGACGAGCTGTTTCCGCCGCCCGTCGCCGAGCGCTACCGCGCCGGCGTCCGCCGCGTGATCGACAGCGGCGAGACGCTGAGCACCGAGGATCACTTCGACGTGAACGGCCAGCCGCGGTGGTTCAGCACGATCGTGCAGCCGATGCGCGCGGCCGACGGCGGCATCGTCGCGGCTCAGGCGATCGTGCGCGAGATCACGGCACGCAAACTGGCCGAGGACCGCCTGCGCCGCAGCGAGGAGCGGCTCAACCAGGCGATTCGCATCGCCGACATCGGCATCTTCGACCACGATCACCTCACCGACGAACGCTATTGGTCGCCCGAGCTGCGGCGCATCTCCGGCCTCGCGGTCGACGAGTCGCTCCCGCGGCATCCGAGCACCGATGGCGCCGACAGCGTGCTGTGGATCCACCCCGACGATCGAGCGGGGATTGTCGAGGCCGTCAGGCGCGCGCACGCGCCGCAGTCGGACGGGTTCTACGACGTCGAGTATCGCTTCATCAGGCCTGACGGCGAGTTGCGCTGGCTGAAGGTGCGGTCGCAGACGTTCTTCCGAGACGAGGGCGACGCGCGCCATCCCGTGCGCACCGTGGGCGGCGCCCAGGACGTCACCGAACGGAAGGCCGCCGAGTTGGAGCGCATCCGGTTGCAGGAGCAGCTGACGCAGGCGCAGAAGATGGAGTCGGTGGGCCGCCTCGCCGGCGGAGTCGCCCACGACTTCAACAACATGCTGAGCGTCATCACCGGGCACGTCGAACTGGCGCTGCTCGCCAGCGACACGGCCAGTCCCGTGCGTCTGGATCTCGAAGCCGTCAAAGCGGCCGCGGCGCGGGCCACCGGGATCACCCGCCAGCTCCTCGGCTTCGCCCGTCGCCAGCTGGTGGCCCCCCGAGTGCTCGACCTGAACCACGCGGTCGGGGCGTCGCTCGGCATGCTGCGCCGCTTGATCGGCGAAGACATCGAGCTGGTGTGGGCGCCCGGCGCCGACGCGGGGCGGGTCCGCATCGATCCGTATCAGGTGGACCAGCTCCTGACCAACCTCGCCGCCAACGCCCGCGACGCGATCGCCGGCGTCGGCCGCCTGACCATCCGGACGCACCGTCAGAGCCTGGGCGGAGCGGAATGCGCACCCCGGGGCCTCGTGGCGGGGGCATATTCCATCGTCGACGTCTCCGACGATGGCCGCGGCATGGACGCCGAAACCGCCGCCCATCTGTTCGAGCCGTTCTTCACGACCAAGCCGGTCGGTCAGGGTACCGGCTTGGGACTCGCGACCGTCTACGGTATCGTGAAGCAGAATGGCGGCTGCGTCGAGGTGGAGACCGAGCTCAATCGGGGCACCCTCGTGCGTATCTTTCTGCCGGCGGTCGAAGCCGAGGTGACTGTGACGAGCGGGGATACGCCAGGCGCGCCGCGCGCCGGCACCGAGACGGTGCTGCTCGTCGAAGACGAAGCCGCGGTGCTGCGCCTCAGCAAGATCGTGCTCGAACGCTTCGGCTACCTGGTCCTCACGGCGGCGACCCCCGGCGAGGCCATCCATCTGTTCGACACTCACCCGGGTCCGGTGCACCTGCTGGTGACCGACGTCGTGATGCCCGAGATGAACGGCCGCGAGCTTGCGGCCCGGCTGCGGTCGTCGAAGCCCCAACTGAAGGCGCTCTTCGTGTCGGGCTATTCGGCCAGTGCGCTGGCTCCTCGCGGCGTGCTGGACGAGGGCGTGCACTTCCTGCAGAAGCCGTTTTCGCTCGAGGACCTCGCTGCCAGCGTGCGAGAGGCCCTCGATTCCAACTAGTGCCTCGACCGGAACGCAGTGATCCGACTTGCTCCGGATCGGTGATTGTGATCTAACACCATGGATGGCTTCCCCTCCCCGACGTCCACGGTTCCCAGGCCTGCGCCTGAGCGCGGCCGATCGACGCGCCTTGGCCAGCGAGACGGGCGGCGGCCGACCGCTGCCGGCGCGGCGGTGGCGGCGCATCCGTATGTTGGAACTGCTGCATCAGGGCCGAGCGCTGATCGACGTAGCCCAGGCGGTCGGGACGTATTCGCGCGAAGTGAGGCGGGTCGGCTGGCGGTTTCTGGAACAGGGGCTGGCGGCGGCGCTGACCGACGACCCGCGGCCGAAGCCGCCGAAACGTCTGGACACCCGGCAGCAGGCGGCGATTGTGGCCCTGGTGTGTGGGCCGCCCCCCGCCGGCTGCGCGCGCTGGACCATTCGGCTGACGACCGCGGAAGCCATGCGCCGCGGGATCGTGGCCGATGTCGGCCGCGAGACGGTGCGGCAAGTCCTCGCCCACCACGCGCTGAAGCCGTGGCGGGAAAAAAATGTGGTGCGTGCCCGCGTTGGACACCGAGTACATCGCGCGGATGGAGAACGTCCTGAACGTGCTCGCCCGACCGTATGACCGGAAGGCGCCGGTGGTCGCGCTCGACGAGCGCCCGGTCGTGTTGCGGAGCGCCGCACGTCCCGGACGTCCGATGACGCCGGGCCACGTCGCCCGCGTGGACTATGAATACCGGCGGCACGGCACCGCCAACGTCTACTGCATCGTCGAGCCGAAGGCCGGCCGGCATCTCACCCATGCCACCCCGAACCGGACCGCGCCCCGTTTCGTCGCGGCGCTGCAGCGGATCGCCCGACGGTATCGCGAGGCCCGGACGATTCATCTCGTGATGGACAATCTGAACCTGCACGGCCCGCGCACGCTGCACACGGTCCTCGGCCCCACGGCGGGCGCCGCCCTGTGGGCGCGCTTCACGCCTCACTACACCCCGAAGCACGGGAGCTGGCTCAATCCCGCCGAGATCGAAGCCAGCCTCTGGGCGCGGGAATGCCTCGCGGCGGACCGCGTCGAGACGGTCGCCGCGCTGCGCCATCGCACACGGGCCTGGAACACCCGCGCGAACCGCGCCAAGCGGACCATCGCCTGGCGCTTCACCTCGTCGAAGGCCCGGCGCGTCTTCGGCTACACCAAACAAAGCACTATGTCCCGGTCGAAGCACTAGCCGTCACCCGTCGCGCCCGCGGTGGTAGCATCCCCGCGGGAGGCGTCAGCATGCACCGACGAATTCACCGATCGTGGAAGACACGCGCCGCAGCTGTCGCCGTGACGGCCGTCGCGCT
>DATMDI010000017.1:0-3648 GCA_035557875.1 Vicinamibacterales bacterium | reverse complement strand
CGGGCTGCGGCCGTTCGAGGCCGACGAAGACCACCTGTTCTTCGGGCGTGAGCGGCAGGTGGACGAGTTGCTGCGCCGGCTGCGCTTCAACCGGTTCCTGTCGGTCGTGGGCACCTCCGGGTGCGGCAAGTCGTCGCTCATCCGCTGCGGCCTGGTGCCCTCACTTCACGGCGGGCAGATGGTCAGCGCCGGGTCCAGCTGGCGCATCGCGATCTTCCGGCCGGGTGACGACCCCTTCGGGGAGCTGGCGGCCGCCATCGCCGCACCGGAAGTGCTCGACGAGCCTTCTCAGACGCGCGGGGTCGGCGGCGCCGCCATGGTCGATGCCACGCTGCGGCGGGGCCCGCGCGGCCTCACCGACGCGATCCAGCTGGCGCGATTGCCACCCGGCGAAAACGTGCTCGTGATCGTCGACCAGTTCGAAGAGCTGTTCCGGTTTCAGCGCAGCCGGCAGGTGGCCGACGCCCGCGGCGACGCGGTGGCGTTCGTCAAGCTCCTGCTCGACGCCAGTCAGCAGACCGACACCCCGATCTACGTCGTGCTGACGATGCGCTCGGACTTCATCGGTGAGTGCATCCAGTATCCGGGGCTGCCCGAGGCGCTCAACGCCGGGCAGTACCTCGTCCCGCGGATGACCCGCGACGAGCTGCGGTCGGCGATCGCCGGTCCCGTCGCGGTGGCAGGTGCCGAGATCACGCCGCGCATCGTGCAGCGTCTCCTGAACGAGGTGGGCTCCGATCAGGATCAACTGCCGGTGCTGCAACACGCGTTGATGCGCACCTGGGATCGCTGGGCGGCGCGCCCCGAGCCCCGGGGCCCGGTTGATCTCGCGGACTACGAGGCCGTCGGCGGCATGCGAGAGGCGCTCTCGCGCCACGCCGAGGAAGCGTTCGTCGAGGCCGGTGCGGGTTTCGGCCAGCACGTGGCCGAACAGATCTTTCGGGCGCTCACCGACCTCGTCACCGACCCGCGCGGCGTCAGGCGTCCCTGCTCGGTTGCCGAGCTCTGCGCCGTTGCCGCCGCGCCGAGCGCGGACGTGCAGCGTGTCATCGAGCTGTTTCGGCGGCCAGGCCGATCGTTTCTCATGCCGCCGGTGTCGGCGCCGCTCGAGCCCGACACCGTCGTCGATATCTCGCACGAGAGCCTGATGCGGTGCTGGACACGCCTGCGCGGCTGGGCCGAAGAGGAGCGCGCGTCGGCCACCGTCTACCTGCGGCTGTCGCGTGCGGCGCAGTGGTTTGCCGACGGCACCGCGGCGCTGTGGGGCCAGCCCGAGCTCGGAATGGGGCTCAAGTGGCGCCGCGATCACGGTCCGACGGCGGCCTGGGCCCGGCGCTACGACGACTCCTTCGATCGCGCGATGGGCTTTCTTCACGCGAGCGAGCGGGAGTGGGACCGCATCATCGAGGAGCGCCGCGCCGAGCGCCGCCGCCAATGGCGCCGCCTGCAGTGGGTCGCCGCGATGCTGGCGACGCTGCTCTTCGTAACCGGCGTGACCGCGTACCTGGCGACACGCGAAAGCCGTCGCGCACGAGCCGAGAGCGCCCGTGCCGAACAGAACCTGCAGCTGGCTCGCCAGGCGGTCGATGAGTCGCTCGCCGTCGTCCAGCGCGAACCCGCGCTCCTCGGAGTCGACGTGCCGGAGATCGTCGGCTTCCGCCGCGAGCTGCTGGAAAAGGCGCAGCGGTTCTACACCGAATTCATCGCTCAGGCGCCATCGAGCGAGGAGCTGCAGCGTGAGAACGCGATCGCGAAACTGCGTCTCGGGCACATCGATCGCGCGCTCGACGCCCGCGAGGCGGCCGTCGACGACTACCGGGCGGCCATCGAAGCGTTCAGCGCGCTGGTCGCGGCCCATCCCGATCGCGACGAGTATCAGTGGGCACTCGCCGACGCCCATAACTGGCTCGGCCAGGTCTTGTGGCTGCTCGGCAACCGTTTCGCCGAAGCCAAGACCGCGTATGGCACCGCGCTCGAACAGGCGGCGCGGGCCGGCGCAACGTCAGCGGAGCACCAGCAGGCCGTCGCGCGCGTGCGCTACAACCGGGGCGTGCTGCTGGCCGACCACGTCGGCCGCGACGGCGTCGTCTTCGCCGACGCGGAAGCCGACCTGCGCGAGGCCGTGCGGCTGCTCGAGCCGCTGGCGGCAGGGTCATCGTCCGCCTCCCAGGATCTCGCGCGGGTGTACAACAACCTCGGCCGTGTCATTCTCGACCAGGAGCGGCCGGCGGAAGCCCGCGAATGGTACCAGCGTGCGGTTCTGATCCACGAAGCGTTGACGAAGCAGCAACCTGGAAATCGTGAGTACGCCATGGAGCTGGTGAAGTTCGACAACAATCTCGCCGACGTTCTGCGCGAGCTCGGTGACACTGCCGAGGCGACGCGGAGGAATGGGCTCGCCCTCGACGGCATCGAACGACTCGCGCGCGCGGCGCCGTCGGTCGGTATCGAGCGGGCCGATACCTATAACCTTCTCGGCAGCATCAGCCAGAACCGGTCGGCAGGCGCGGCACTCGCGCCCTACCGGCGGGCGCTCGAGCTGTTCACCGCGCTCGGCCGTGACGACGATACGCGACGCTTTCCCGAGTTCCACGAACGCTTCGGCGACCTGCTGGTGAACCTGGCCGATCTGCGTGCCGCGTCGCCACCCGCGGGCAGCCTGGCGGACGAGGCGTTGGACACGTACCTGGGATTTGCCGATCGGGCTGCCACTTCGGGCTCGCCCGCGGAGGCGCGCAGCGTGCTGGACACCCTCGACCGTGTCCGTCAGTCGCTGAGCGGCGGCGCCGCCTCGAAGCTCGATCTGGCCATGAATCGCTTGCGACCGTTGCTCGAGTCCCAGGCCGCCGCGGCCCCGGGGACGCCTCGATGACCGCGTCCGGCAATCGACGGCGTGGCGTGCGACAACTCAGAAGGGAGACCGGGATGACACGTTCGGTTCTTATCAGCCTGTGCGCGGCGCTGGCTCTCGCCGCGAGTGCGACCCCCGCGCGGTCACAGCAGCTCGTGACCGCGACCGATGCCGACGAGGTGCGACTGCTGCGGATCGCCGATCCACAGCCGGTGCTGCAGCCGTCGCTCGAGCAGGCCAGATCCTCGGCGGTGCCGACGCGTTCTCCACGGCGGCGGCGCGGCAGCATGGTCGGCTACGTCGAAGATTCGACCATCGATTCGAGGGTTCGCGTGCGATTCGACTCGGCGTTCGAGAACCCGCTGCCCGATCGCGCCGAGTTCTTCTACGCCAAGTGCGGGTGCTACACCGGCCTCGACCACTCGAGCCCCCTCTTCGACCCCGACGCGCCCGGGCCGTCGCCCGGCATCGTCACGGAGCTCAAGTTCCAGCAGCTCAATGTGGAGGGGGAGATTGCAGTCAGCGACCGCTTCTCGCTGTTCGCGCAGATCCCGCTCCGGTGGCTGCAGCCCCAGTCATTCGTTCCTGGCTTCGGCAGCTTCTCGAACCAGAGCGGCCTGAGCGATCTGCGGCTGGGAACGAAGATCGGCCTCCACGATTCGGCCGACGCCAGCGTGACGGCCAAAGTGGAAGTGTCCCTCCCGACCGGAGACCCGGAGAAGGGTCTGGGCACGAACCACACCAGCATCGATCAAGCGGTGCTCTATCGTCAGGATCTCTCGCCGGTCATCGCGATC
>DATMDI010000016.1:0-4199 GCA_035557875.1 Vicinamibacterales bacterium | reverse complement strand
GGCTCCGTCGTGCAGGAAGTGGCGTCGCTCGAGGCCAACGGCGGCCGCACCTCCGACCAGCGCATGATGGTCAACGGCGTCGCGCTCAGCTCCGGTATCGCGGGCGGTTGGGGCGGCGGCGCGGTGCCGAACGCCACCGGCACTTCCGAGTTCGCGATCGACGTCTCCGGCGTGGACGCGCAGGCGGCCACCGGCGGCGTTCGCATCAACTTCATTCCACGCGACGGCGGCAACCGCTTCAGCGGCACCATCCCGTTCAGCTACGCCAACAACGGCATGACGAGCGACAACTACACCGGCACCGACGTGCAGGCGCGCGGTCTCTCGGTCCCGGGCAACATCAAGGCGAACGGCGACTTCAACCCCGGGTTCGGCGGGCCGATCGCCAGGGACAAGCTGTGGTTCTTCCTGTCGGGCCGCAAGCTCTTCGCCGACAACTACGTGGCGAGCACGTTCTTCAACCAGAACGCGAACGATATCAACCGCTACGACTACGTGCCGTCGCCCGACCAGGCGATCCTCCACCAGGAGCAGACGATCTATCAGGCGCGCATCACCTGGCAGGTCTCGCCGAAACACAAAATCGGCAGCACCTACGACCAGGAGAGCTTCTGTGCGTGCTCGACCGGCATCGGGCCAGGGCCCGGAGGCGGTGTCACCACGCCGGAAGCCGGCGTCGATCGCCGCTTTCCGCTGCAGCGCTTCGTCACCCTCGACTGGAGCTCGCCGGTGAGCAACAAGCTGCTGCTCGAAGCCAGCGGCATTCACCGAGTGGAGCGCTGGGGCGGCATGGAGCCGCAGGAGGGCAAGCTCGGCAATATCGATCACCTGACACCAGGCATGATCGGCATCAGCGACACGAACAACCCGGTGACGAACGGTGCGCTCTCGTATCGCGCCGCCACGGGCGTGGCGCCCTACAACAACTCCTGGAACTGGAACCTCCACTACCGCTTCGCGGCGTCGTACATCACCGGGTCGCACGCCTTCAAGGTGGGGTTCAACAACGCCTACCTGCATCACGAGAACACGACCTACAGCTCGCCGGCGGCACCGATCGTCTACAACTTCACCGCCATGACTCCTACCGGGATCACCTACCGTCTCACGCCGCGCACGGTGAAGGTGAACGTCGACCACGACCTCGGCCTGTTCGTGCAGGACAAGTGGACGTTCGCCCGATGGACGCTGGCGGGTGCGATCCGCTGGGACTCGTTCGCCAACAGCTTCCCGGAGCAGGCGCTCGTCGGCACCTACTTCGGGCGGACTTACAACACCACGTTCCCGGAACAGGACAACCTGAGCTGGAACGACATCACGCCGCGGCTCTCCGCGACGTGGGACGTGTTCGGCACCGGCAAGACGGCGTGGAAGATCTCGCTGAACAAGTACCTCGAAGGGCTCGGCACCACCGGGTTCGGAGCGGCACAGGTGACCGACGCGCCGAATCCGATCCTGCGGCTGCAGACTGACTCGTCGCGCCCATGGGGCGACGCCGATCGAGACTTCAACCCCGATTGCGATCTGAACAACTTCAACGCCAACGGCGAGTGCGGTGCGCTCATCGCGGCGGACACCTTCGGCACCCTCACCCCCGGTCGAAATTACGATCCCGACCTCATGACCGGCTGGGGGAAGCGCGCCTTCAACTGGGAGTTCACGACCAGCGTCCAGCAGGAACTCCTGCCGCGCGTGTCGCTGGACGTTCAGTATGCGCGCCGGTGGTACGGCAACATCCGCGTGATGGACGACAAGGCCGTCACGCCCGCCGACTACTCCAACTTCAGCATTTCCGTCCCGTCGGATCTGGGCGGCGGCACCTTGACGGGCGTCACGGTGCGGCCGGACGCGCCGGCGCCGAGCTACTTCATCACGCTGTCGGACAACTACGGCAAGATGACCGAGCACTTCGACGGCGTGAACATCACGGTGAACGCCCGGCTGATGAACGGCCTGCTGCTGCAGGGTGGCACGGGCAGCGGGCGGCAGAAGCTGAACGACTGCGAGGTCGTGGACGATCTGCCGGAGATGGGGCACACCTTCTTCGGAGACCCGACGCGCGCGTTCTTCTTCGCGGCGCGGCCGAAGGAGTTCTGTGAAACCAACAACGGGTGGCGGACCTCGCTCCAGGGGCTCGCGGCCTACACCATCCCGAAGGTCGACGTGCAGGTCAGCGGCACCTGGCAGAACCTGCCCGGCGCGGTCGTGCAGGCCAACGCCAACTACGGCGTCATCCCCGGTATCGCCGGGCCCGGACCGTTCGTCCCGTTCCAGGCGTTCCAGATCCAGCAGCCGGGTGAGCTGTTCATCGAGCGGCTGAACCAAATCGATTTGCGACTGGCGAAGATCTTCCGCTTCGGCTCGACGAAGACGGCGGTCAACTTCGACTTCTACAACGTCACCAACTCCAACTCCGTGCTCGGCGAGAACTTCGCCTACGGCGCGGGTGGCGTGGGATGGCGGACCCCGACGTCGATCCTGATACCGCGCATGTTCAAGATCGGCGCGCAGTTCGATTTCTGAGTCGTAGGGGCCGGCTTCAGCCGGCCCGACCATCGGGGCCGGCGGTTCTCACCGCCGGCCCTTTCTACGTACGTGGGGGCCGCCTTCAGGCGGCCCTGTTGCCATTGTGGGCCCGGGTCTTCAGACCCGGGCTCAGCGCCCGGGCGCACGGCAGTACGGCACCTCGAACCGCGGCAGCTCGGCGCGCAGGCGAGCCACTTCGGCGGCGTCCCGTTCGCCCTCGGCGGCCGACACCGCGCGCTGCATCCACTCGGCGGCCTCGCTGCACCTTCCGAGCTCCGCTAACGCCAGGGCCACGGTCTCCGCGTGCGCGGGGTGCGGTTGGTTGCCCTGAACCGCCATCGCAAGTTCGAGCGCCCGGGCGCCGTTCCGTCGCGCGAGCTCGGGCGACGATGCCAGCAGACGGGCCAGCGTCGTCGCGATGGCGGCGCGGCCAGGGACACGCCGTTCGGCGCCGCTCAGCAACGCGATCGCGTCCCCGTATCGTTCGCGTTCCGACAGCAGGAGCGCCAGTGCCACGACCTGCTCCTCCACCTCGCCAGGAGACCGCGCGAACGCGCTCTGCATCTGATCGATCGCGCGCGGCATGTCACCCAGCTGCACGAGAGCCGACGCGAGGTTGACGCGCGCCGGCACGCTGTCGGGCGCGGCTGCCAGCGCCCGCTCGAAGGACGACACCGCCTCCCGGTAGCGACCCGCGGCGTAGAAGCGGCTCCCCTGGATGACGAGCAGCCGTTCGCCCCGCACCAGCGACTGGAGCGAGTCCACGACCGGATCGGCGGCTATGACGCCGCCGGCGCCGCGCCGCGCCAGTTGCGCGCGTGCCTCGTCGAGGCGGCCGAGGCCGCGGTACGCCATCGCCATCGAATAGTGCAGCGCCGTGGCCTGCGGAACCCGGTCGAGCGCGGCGCGGAAATGCTCGAGCGCCTCGCGGTAGCGCCGCTCGCGCAGCGCCACCTCGCCGAGTCCCTGGTGGGCGGCAGCCGGCAGTGCCCTCAACACCGACTCGTACTGCTCGCGCGCCTCTTGCAATCGGTTCAACGCGACGTAGACGTCGCCCAGCCGCACGGCCAGCGCGCCGTCGCCGGACCGCGCGCGGCGCGCCGCGCCCAGCGACGCGGCGGCTTCTTCCAGGCGTCCCGTCTGCTGGTAGAGATAGCCGAGCAGGTGCGGCCAGTCGCTCTCGCCGGGCGCCAGACGCCCGGCGTTCACGTAGGCGGCCTCGGCGGCGGCGAAGAACTCATACGCGTGGAGGATGCGGCCGAACGCGCCGTACGCGCGGGCCAGATCGCCGCGCTGTGCGGTCGCCGCCGCACGCTCGAGCTCGCTGCGCGCCTCGCGCAGGTGAGAGGCGACGGCCGGCTCGAGACTGTCGAGCGGCGGAAACGTCATCGCCTCGAGCCCGGCCCGGGGCGGCGGCATGACGTCCGCCGGCGCCGGCGCCTGCCGTGCGAGCACGCGCGGATGCGTCGTCACCGTCAGGGCCGCGACGCATCCGGCGGCGCACAGGAGCCTGAACGACATCGTCCTCACCGGGGCGGCCCGGTCTGCATGGGGCGCGGCGGCCGGCCGGCGTCGAGCACCCAATAGCGATCGACGCTCAGCCCCTGAAAGTCCTCGACCCGCCCGCCGGGCCACCGCACTCGCACGGACTGCGGCGTCGTCTCGGTGCCCAG
>DATMDI010000015.1:0-3376 GCA_035557875.1 Vicinamibacterales bacterium | reverse complement strand
CGGGCGCACGGCGGCGAGGGCATCCTTCTCGGCGGCGTGCCCGGCGTCGCGCCGGCGAAAGTGCTGGTGATCGGCGGCGGTGTTGTCGGCGCCAACGCCATCATGATGGCCCTCGGCATGGGTGCCGACGTCACCGTGCTCGACCGGAACGTCGACGCCCTGCGGGCGCTCGCCCGGCAATTCGGTCCGGCGCTGAAGACCATCTATTCCACACAGGCGGCACTGCTGGAACACGTGCTCGACGCTGACATGGTGGTCGGCGCGGTACTGGTGGTTGGCGCCGAAGCGCCGAAACTGGTGACGGCCGAGATGGTCAAGCGCATGCGGCCCGGTTCGGTGCTCGTCGATGTGGCGATCGATCAGGGCGGCTGCTTCGCGACGTCGCGGCCGACGACGCACGCCGACCCGACCTACGTCATCGACGGCGTCGTCCACTACTGCGTCGCCAACATGCCCGGCGCGGTGCCGCGCACGTCGACCTACGCGCTCAACAACGTGACGCTGCCCTACGCGCTGGCACTGGCCGACCGCGGCGCACGGGAGGCACTGCTCAAGAATCCCAATTTCCTCCAAGGGCTCAACGTCTGCCGTGGCATGGTCACCTACCGGGCGGTCGCCGACGACCTTGGCTACGAGTTCGTCGATCCGGCCAAGGCGCTCGCCTCTTAAGTGCCCGAGCCCTAGTCGGGCGCAGGTGGTTCGACGGAGTCGATGACGAGCACGTCCACCGGACCGCGCGTGTTCTCGATCTTCAATCCGAGCTGCTCCTGAATTGCCGTAAGCAACGACGGTCCGTCGGGCGACGGCAGCACCATGCCTGGTGGCAGCGTCGCGCCCGGAGCGATCGTCGGCATGCGATCGGGGGTGTATTCGAGCAGGATGTCGAAATTCCCTTTCAGCCCGGTGCGATCGACGACCGGGCGATTGAGCTGCGTCGTGAGCATCTGCACCAGCATGGTGAGCGGCACGCCTGCGCCCGCCACACGACCCGGCATGCTCATGGCGCTGCGTTGCGGGATCTCGCCCGGCTTCGGCGGCTGGAACGCCGGCGGCGGGCCTCCGCCCGCGGCGCGGGTCCGCTCGGCCACCAGTTTCGCGCAATCGATCGTTGACGGACGCAGGTTCTCGCCCAGCCTGCCGTCGCTTCTGGCCACGACGAGGTGCGACAGCGCGAACTCTCGCGTCTCGTGACGCACGACCAGCTTGAACCTGTCCTTCAACAGTGAGCGCAGCATGAGCTGCATGCGGTTGGCGGTTCCGGGCGTTAGCGGCGGCATCGGCGGCAGACCGTCTTCGCCCTTGGCGTTGATGTCGAACCGGTCGGTCGTGATCCAGTCGGGGCCGCCCACCAACTGATAGCGCTGGATGCCGTACGCCATCGTAATAAGGGCGGCGAGTGAGATCTGGCTGACCGAGAACCGGCCGTTGGGCCGCATCCCGAAACTCATGGGACCGGGCTGGGGTGGCCCGCTTTTCTTGACTGATGCGACCTCGAATGCCGGCTCCGGTTCCGCTGTGGGAGCCGGCGCATCCTGAGTGCGGGCGGCTGTCGCGACGCCGGCCAGGGCCAACGAGACGAGAAGGCAGACGAGAGACGACGGTCGAAACTCCCGCGCGTCGTGGCTCACAGACACCTCCAGAATCGGGAGTCGCCGTATGTTGACGCAAACAGCGAGTTTCCGGCTTGAGTCCGCCGGTTCCCCTGGGGCGGGCGGATGACCGGGTTGAAAAGAGGAGACCGCACCGCCACACTACGCGACATGCGTAGGACGCTCCTGGCTCGGCACGCACCGGTCGGCGTGCTCGGAATCCTGATTCTTTCGGTCGGCGCAGGCGCGCATCACGGCGCGGCCGCTTACGACGTCGGCCGCGAGATCGTCGTGACGGGCACGGTCCGCGAGTGGCGCTGGACGAACCCGCACACGCGAATCCACCTGTCGGTCCGCCGGGCCGACGGCGCGCTCGAACTCTGGGACGCCGAGGGGCCGCCACTCACCTGGGCAGAACAGCGCGGCTGGTCGAACGCCACGTTGCGCACCGGCGAGACCGTATCGCTCGTGCTCTATCCGTCGCGAAGCGCGCCGCACGCCGGCCTCGTCAAGCGCATCGAGCGCGCGACCGGCGAAGTGCTACCCGTCAGCCGGCCCTGGCTCGACGACCGCCCGTCACGGTGAGACCTTCGCGGTCGCAGGGGCAACGCAACGCCTTGCGTTTCGGCGTTCGCACTTCAATCTGTACGCACCAACGGCGGGCCGTCGCTACGTCAGTGGGTGGACGATGCTCAGGCGTCGATAGGCGATTCGGATGGCGCGCTTCGCCGCGATGAAGATGCGTGGAGCGAAGAACGCCACCGTACCTGATCTACCGATAGGTTTAGCGGCCGCGGGTCAGGCTGACGTTGACCGGCGTCGGGCCCTCGTCGCGCACGTCCACGTCGGCAGTGAAACGCTGGAAGCCGTCGAGCTCCACCTCGACGCGGTGGCGGCCGGCCGGCAGCTGGATTTCGAACTCGCCCTGTCCGGAGGTCAACCAGCGCTGACCGTCGATCGACACCTCGGCCTCACGCGGCTGGACGTGCAACACCAGCGTGCCGTACCCCTCGGCGTCGCCCGTGCGGCCGCCGCGGCGAGTCTGCGGCCCAGGGGGCGGCGGTAGTCCGCGTTGCGTGCGCCCGTTGGGTTCGGTATAGGTGCCGTCGGGAGGAGCCGGAAGCTCCGGCGCGAGCTCGGGCGGCTCGCTCACTTCCCCGGCGGCCAGCGGCACGAGCGTCTCGCGCAGCTTCATCGTCGAGCCCGGCTGCAGATACAGACTCTTCTTGATCGTCCTGTGCCCCTCGAGGAAGAGCTCGATGCGGTGGCCTCCAGGTGTCAGCGGCAGGCGCTGGAACGTGCCGTCGAAGTCGTCGACGAGGCCGGCGTAGAAGCCGTCCACGTACACCGTGGCCTCCTTCGGCGTTGCGAGGATGCGAACCTCGGCCCGGTAGTCGAACACGGGAGAGTAGCCCCAGCCGTAGGCCGAAGCCGGCCACCAGGGATACGGGCCGTAGAAGGGATCGTAGAAGTAGCCGCCGACGAAGACATAGGAGCCGCGGGCGTTGTACGGGTAGCCGTAGCCATGGCCGTAGCCGCCGGTTACGACACCGCCAGACGGACCCGGATGTGTGACGGCGGGCTGCCGTGCCGGGCCGCCAGGCTGTGCAGGACCGACCGGCCCGCCACCACCGTCACGGGGCTGGGCAACGCGCTGGCCGCCTCCACCTCCCTCGCCGCCCCGCTGCGGCCCGGCCACCGCAAACGTGGTGCTCAAGAGCGCGCACATTGCAATCGCAGCCGTTCGAGAGGTTCGTGTCATGGGGTCCCCGCGCCATCTCGACGAG
>DATMDI010000014.1:0-5289 GCA_035557875.1 Vicinamibacterales bacterium | reverse complement strand
CCGAGAAGCTGGCCGCGGCCATGGGGGCCGAGGTGGCCGCTTCGCGGCCGATCTGCGACAACGGCTGGCTGCCGATGGACCGGCAGGTCGGCAGCTCGGGCCAGACCGTGGCCCCGAAGCTCTACGTCGCGCTCGGGATCTCGGGCGCGATTCAGCACCTGGTCGGGATGAAGGGCTCGCGCACCATCGTCGCCATCAACAAGGACGCGGACGCGCCGATCTTCGAGGTCGCCGACTACGGCATCGTCGGCGACCTGTTCGAGATCGTGCCGGCGCTGACCGCGGAACTCGAAAAACCGCGTTAGTCCCGCGGCCGCCGGCCCGGAGCCCCATGACCCGAGAGACCCTCGAAGTCGATGTCTTGATCGTCGGCGGCGGGCCCGCGGGCCTGTCGGCCGCCATCCGGCTGTCTCAACTGGTCAAGGCGCGCGGCGGCGAGCCGCTGTCGATCGCCGTGCTCGAGAAGGCGCGCGAGGCCGGCGCTCATCTGCTGTCGGGTGCGGTGCTCGATCTGTCGGCCCTGAAGGACCTGCTGCCGGACTACGAGGCGCTCGGCGCCCCGCTGCTGGCCCCAGTCGGGCGCGAGCGGGTCTACTTCCTCACCGAACACCGCGCGCTGCGCGCCCCGGTGATTCCGCCGCCTCTGGCCAACCACGGCAACGCCCTCATCTCGCTCAACCAGTTCGGGCGCTGGCTCGCCGCGCAGGCCGAGGCCGGCGGCATCGATCTGTTCACCGGCTTCGCCGGCCAGGAGGTGCTGCTCGACGGCTCGCGCGTCATCGGCGTGCGGACCGGCGATCGCGGCCGCGGCAAGCACGGCGAGTCCAAGCCGACGTTCGAGGCTGGCGTGGACATCCACGCCAAGGTGACCATCTTCTGCGACGGCGTGCGCGGCAACCTCACCAAGCAGTTGCACCGGCGCCTGGCGATCGGCGCCGGACGGGAGCCCGAGCAGTACGCAATCGGCATCAAGGAGCTCTGGGAGGTGCCGGCGGGCCGGATCGAGACCGGCACGGTGATGCACACGCTCGGCCATCCGCTGCGCCACGAGGAGTTCGGCGGCGGCTTCATCTACGCCCTGCCCGATCGGATGGTGTCGCTCGGGCTCGTGATCGGCCTCGACTATCACGATCCGGTCTTCGATCCGCACGTCGCATTCAACCGCTTCAAGCGCCACCCGCTGCTGACCCGCCTGCTCGACGGCGGCCGCCTGGTGCGCTACGGCGCCAAGGCGCTGCCCGAAGGCGGGTGGAACACGGTGCCGCGCACGCATCTCGACGGGGCACTCATCGCCGGCGACGCCGCCGGTTTCGTCAATTCGGTGCGGCTGAAGGGGATCCATCTCGCGATGCGCACCGGCATGCTGGCCGCTGAGACCGCGTTCGAGGCGATCGCCGCGGGCGACACGAGCGCGGCGGCGTTGGCTGCCTATCAGACTCGCGTCGACGCCAGCGCCGTCCGCCGCGAGCTCGAGCCTGTGCGCAGCGTCCACCA
This sequence comes from Vicinamibacterales bacterium, assembly GCA_035557875.1. Lineage (GTDB taxonomy): Bacteria > Acidobacteriota > Vicinamibacteria > Vicinamibacterales > UBA2999 > DASYRM01. Next base: position 3,795 of record DATMDI010000014.1, on the reverse strand, counting down.
GGCATTCGGTCACGGCCTCGTGCCGGGCCTGCTGTACGCCGGTGCGGCGATGGTGACGCGGGGACGCTGGCTTCCAGACCTGCAGCAGGCGCCCGGCCACCGGCGGATGCGGACGCTGCGCTGGTACTACGGTATCGAGATGGCGAGCCCGGCCGCGAGCCGGGCCGTGCCGCCGGATCGCCTGCTCACGTTCGACAAGCTGACCAACGTGCACTTCTCAGGCACCGCGCACGACGAGGACCAGCCGGTGCACCTGCTGGTGCACACCGAGGTGTGCTCGTCGATCTGCGGGCCCGAGTACGGGCATCCGTGCACGCGGTTCTGCCCCGCCAACGTCTACGAGATCATCCGGGAGACGGGCGCGGCGCCGCGGCTGCAGATCAACGCGTCGAACTGCGTGCACTGCAAGACGTGCGACATCATGGATCCCTACGGCGTGATCACGTGGGTGCCGCCGGAGGGTGGCGGCGGACCGCAGTACACAGGAATGTGATGGCGTCGGACTGGCGCGACTCCCGCCTGAAGCGTCTCGAGGCGGCCGCGATCGCAGGACTCGGCTATCCGGCAATGGCCGCGCTCGGCCATACCCTGCGCTGGCGCACCTCCGGGCTGCACCACCTCGACGCGATCCGCGCCGCCGGGCATCAACCGGTGATGGCGTTCTGGCATGGACGGATCCTTCCGGCCACGTTCTACTTCCGCCGCCGCGGCATCGTCGTCATCACCAGCGAGAACTTCGACGGCGAGTGGATCGCGCGCATCATCGAGCGCTTCGGGTACGGCACCGCGCGCGGCTCGACGTCGAGCGGCGGCAAACGCGCCCTGCTGCAGCTGGTGCGCGACATGAAGAGGGGCCGGCCGGCCGGCTTCACGCTCGACGGTCCGCGCGGTCCGGCACGAGTGGCGCAGCCGGGCGCCGTGTGGCTGGCGATGGCCACCGGCAACCCGCTGCTGCCGTTCCATCTCGAATCGTCGGCGTCGTGGACGGCTCGGAGCTGGGATCGGACGCAGGTGCCGAAGCCGTTCAGCACGGTGGGGCTCGCCGTCGGCGAACCGCTCTACGTCGCCGCCGGCGCCAGCGAGGCTCACCGCGAAGAGGTGCGCGTCGAGCTCGAGCACCGGCTCTCGGCGCTCGAAGGCGAGGCGGCCCGGTTGTCGGCGAGCCGCTGAGCGGCGGATACTTCAGCGGATTCGAGGCTCAGGGCTCAGGGCGTGGTCAGGCGGGTCTGAAGACCCGCCTCTACAAAGGACCTCTCTCATGACACGTGTCGCCGGCATCGCGCTCGCCGCTCTCCTCGCGGCCGTCACCGTGATCGCGCAATCGGCGCGCACGACGCTGGATATCTACCTGATCGACGTCGAGGGCGGAAACGCGACGCTGTTCGTGTCGCCGGCGGGCGAGTCGCTGCTCATCGACACCGGCAACGGCGGGCCGGGCGCCGCGCGGGATGCCGACCGGATCGTCGCGGCGGCGCGCGACGCCGGCGTGACCCGCATCGATCACCTGATCACGACGCACTACCACGGTGACCATTTCGGCGCGATGGCGGAGGTGGCGGGCCGGCTCCCGGTCGGCCAGTTCATCGACCACGGTGCCAACGTCCAGCCCAATGCCGCCACCGATGCGTTTCTGCAGAAGACCTACCCCGAGCTGTACGCCAAGGGGCGTCACACGGTCGTGGCGCCTGGCGACAGCGTGCCGATGACGGGGCTGGACGTTCGCGTCGTCGCGTCGGCAGGGAAGGCCGTGACGCGCGCCGTGCCGGGTGGTGGTCAGGCGAATCCGGCGTGCGCCGCTCACACGCCGCAGGACCCGGACCCGAGCGAAAACGCGCAGTCGGTGGGCACGCACGTGACGTTCGGACGGTTCCGCCTCGTGCACATGGGCGACCTGACCTGGAACAAGGAGTTCGAGCTGATGTGCCCGGCCAACCGGCTGGGCACGGTGGACGTGTTCGTCGTCTCGCACCACGGCCAGGTGCTGTTCTCGTCGCCGGGGCTCGAAGACCTGTGGCAGCTCCACTTCTCGCTGCTGAGCGGCCAGGAGTACACCGTGCCGGGCGCGTTCATCGCCAACACCGTCGACGAGCAAGCGCCGGCCATGCCGATCGCGCCGACGCCGGCACCTGCCCCGGGACCGGGCGCCGCGCCGCCGCCCGCACACAACGGCGCGGCCTACTGGATCAAGGTGTCCGCCAACCGTGACGGCTCCTTCAGCGTGACGAACTCGCGGAACAACTTCAAAAAGAACTACGGGGTCGCTCGCTGACAGCAGAGGCGGGTAAGGCGGGTAGGGAGGACGGTTCTTACCCGCCTCAGAGGCCGACGGAGTCGGCCGACCTCACCCGCCCCACGATTCTCGAATTCAATCCGACATGTATTTGAATTCGAGAATCGCCCCAGGATTGGCGACGGTCCGAACGGCTGCGCCGTTGTCGTCGATGGTGCGGCCGTCGTTGTCGGTGACGATGTAGAACGTCCGCTGGTCGGGCGCTACGGCGAGATCGCGATAGCGGTTGGTGGTCTTGAAGTATTCGATCGGCGCGCCGGCGGAGCGGCCGTCCGCGCCCAGCGGAATCCTGTAGATCAAGCCGCGCAGCATGGCCGGCAGCAGCAGCGACGTGTTCCACCCGGGCACACCCGCCGTGTTGGTGACGATGTCGAGGCTGCCGGGCGCGATCGTGTTGCCCGGCCGCCGCTGCGCCTCGGTCGAGGCGTCGAGCGTGAAGAACGTCTGCAGCGGCGGCTTGAAGTCCGTCGCTTGGAACGTGCTCTCGGTCTGCTGCGGCACCGATGCGGGAATGCCGCCGCGGCCCTGCGCCGGCAGCGACGCGCAGGGCGTGGGCGACGACGCCGACCAGTTGGCGTAGACGTACGCTTTGTCGTCGCGATACCCCGCCACGCGTGGCCAGCCGTAGTTGCCACCGGCCTCGATCAGGTTCACTTCGTCGTCCACGTCCGGCCCGTGCTCCGACTCGTAGAGCCGCCCCCCGGGGCCGAAGACCAGCCCTTGCGGGTTGCGGTGGCCGTACGAGAAGACGTGGCTGCGGACGCCGCCGAGGAGCGGATTGTCGGGCGGAATCGATCCATCGGGCGCGAGCCGCAGGATCTTGCCCTGGTACGACGTCCAGTTCTTCGCCGCGATCTCGGCCGCGGTCGGCAGATCGAGCGCGTGATTGAGATTGCAGCGGTTCCCGCCGAAGTTGCTCCCCTCGTCCCCGAGGCTCAAATAGAGCATGCCGTCGGGGCCGAACACGAGCCGTCCGGCAACGTGATCGTCGTGGACGGGGAGACCGGTGAGCACGTCGGCTGGAGCGGCCAGCCGTCCGGTGGCGGCGTCGAAGGCATAGCGGCGGACCATCATGCGCCTCACGAAGGCGGGCCCGGCGGCATCGTCGTAGGTGAAGGCGACGAAGACGAAGTCAGGGGCCGTGTTCCCAGACCGCGCGGGGGAGAGGGCCAGCCCCAGGAGGCCGTCCTGCGTGACGCTCTGGTGCGCCTCGGGCAAGACCAGCGCGACCGCCGTCGTGCCATCAGCCGGATTGACGCGGAGCACCCGCCGGCCGCGGCGCTCGGTCACCCACAAGCGGCCGTCCGGCCCCCATGTGATCTCCCATGGCGCGTCGAGTCCTTGCGTCACGACGCGCATGGCAAAGCGCTCCTGAGGGGCTCCGCTTTGTGCGGACATGCCGGCGGCGGCCGCCACGACCGCGGCGCACACGGCGACAGCGCCCACGACGCGCGCAGCGCGGCCGCCGGAACGCGCCGACGACCGCAGTGCCGTCACGGTACCTG
>DATMDI010000013.1:0-5290 GCA_035557875.1 Vicinamibacterales bacterium | reverse complement strand
CGATCGCCGCGAGCGCTCGACGCTCCAACCATCGTCGCCGGTCGAGCACCTCGGCGAGGCAATCGCGCAGCTCGCCCAGCGCCTGCATGCGGCCACCTACGAGCTGCTGGTCATGCTCTGCGCGTTCGACGAGCAGGCCGGTTGGAACAACGGCTTCCTGTCGTGTGCCCACTGGCTCTCGTGGCGCACGGGTATCGATCTCGGCGCGGCGCGCGAGAAGGTGCGAGTAGCCAAGGCGCTCGAGCGGCTGCCACGCCTCAGCGGCGCGATGCAGCGCGGCGAGATCTCCTACGCCAAGGCGAGGGCGCTCAGCCGCATCGCGACGCCCGAGAACGAGCCTCGGCTGCTCGACCTCGCGTACACCGGAACGGCGGGACACGTCGAACGGGTGGTGCGAGCCTGGCGCCAGTGCGATCGGGTCGAGGAAGCGCGCGACACGGAGCGGCGCCATCTTGGCCGCTCGGTCAGCACCTGGGTGGACGACGACGGGACGGTGATCCTGCGGGCGCGCCTCACACCGGAATTGGGGGCGGTGGTGCAACGGGCGCTCGACGCGGCCAATGCGCGGCTCTACGAGGAGTCACGGCACGCGGCGCCGCCGGACTCGGTGGCCGAGGAGATCACACCGGCCCAGCGGCGGGCGGATGCGCTCGGGCTGCTGGCCGAAAGCGCGCTGGCCTCGGGCTTGGATCGCGGTGCGGCGGCGGATCGCTATCAAGTGGTGTTGCACGTCGAGGCCGAACCGGCGACGGCGTTCTCCGCCGGCGATGGACCCGCGCAGGCGGCGATCGAGCTCGAGGACGGGGCGGTGCGCGTTTCCGCGGAAACGTCGCGGCGCCTGGCGTGCGACGCGTCGGTGGTCGTCATCGAGGAGGGCCCCGAGGGATCGGCGCTGGACGTGGGACGAAAGACGCGGTCGATTCCCCCGGCCATCCGCCGCGCGCTCAACGCCCGCGACGGGCGTTGCCGCTTCCCGGGCTGCACGGCCCGCCATTGCGACGCCCACCACATCACGCATTGGGCCGACGGCGGTGGCACGTCGCTCGACAACCTGCTGCTCCTATGCCGTCGCCACCACCGGCTGGCGCACGAGGGCGGCATTGGAATCGAGCGCGGCACGAGCGGAGCGGTCACGTTTCTCAGGCCGGACGGCCGACGGATCGAGATGGCACCTCGGCTCGCGCTCATCGATCTGCCCGCGCTCGCGGCCGTGGCGGGCTCGCACGGCTTACCGTGCTGGGACGGCACTCGGGTCAACATCGGCTACGCCATCGATGTGCTGCGGCTGCCGCCCCGCTCGACGGCGCCGCTACCAACGACTGACTAGGGCTCGGCCGAGAATAGTCCAACCATGAACGTTGGAGTTCTCGCCTCGCATGAGGGAACGACACTTCAAGGCCTCTTGGATGCCTTTTCCGGTGGCCGCATCCAGGGGCGCGTCGCGGTTGTCGTGAGCAACAATGGCGACTCTGGCGCCTTGAGGAGGGCTCGCCAAGCAGGTGTCCAGGCCGTTCATTTGTCTTCGAAAACGCACGAGGATCCGACAGCGGCGCCATCGTGCGGCAGTGCAGGGTGCCGGTGATTCTGGGCGATTCCCTCGACGATCTGAAGGCCCGAGTACGGGCACGAGAGAAGGAATTCGTAATCCTCCGTCTCGGTGCTTGTCGCTACTTTCACCACGGACGCCCCGACTCGCCGGTCACCGGGCCAGCGCCACGATCAATGCGATCAGTGCGGTCACGAGCGCGGCAAGACTGATGGGCACCGCCCACCCGGCGACTGACATTCGAAGCGGACCGAGTTCCGCGGCCGGCGGCGTCTCGGCAGCGAACAGCGACTGCTGCATCACGCGCTTCCCCGCCAGCACGTCGCGAATGCCCGCCTCGAAATGGCCCTGACGGATCGTCCGTGCCGCGTCGTCGCCCGGCTCCAACGCGGCGGCGGTGGCGGCCTTCAGCACGGCGTTGCGAATGTCACCGCCCGTCGCCTCGTAGCGCTCCGCGAGCTGCGGGAAGTCCACGTCGTCGTGGAGCGGCGTGAGGCGGGGATGCACTTGGACGCGCCAGATCCGCTCGCGCTCGGCGGCGTTGGGCATGCCGAACAGCACCTGCGTGCGAATCCGCCGCTCGAACGCCGGATCGAAGTTCGCCGCCAGGTTGGTGGCGAAGATGACGATGCCGCGGCACGACTCCAGCTCTTTCAGCAGCACGTTGACCACGGTGTTGGCCTCGCGCGTCGCCCCTTGATCCAGCGACGTGGAGCGGCGTGACGCGATCCCGTCGGCCTCGTCGAAGAACAGCACCGCGTTCTCCTCGCGCGCCGCGCGAAAGAGCTCGGCGACGTGCTTCGGCGTCTCGCCCACCCACATCGACTCGACCTCGGCGTAGCGGACCACGAGCAGCCGGCGGCCGAGCGCCTGCGCGATCGCTTCGGCGCAGATCGTCTTCCCGGTTCCAGGCGGGCCGGCGAAGTTGAACACCAGCCCCAGGCCGGTCGGGTGGCGCTCGCCGAGCCCCCACTGCCGGAAGATGAGGTCGTGCCGCCGGACTTGGGTCAGTGCCTGATCCAGTGCGCGGCGCGTCGCCTCGGGCAGGATCACGTCGTCGAAGGTCAGTCGCGGCACGATGGATTGCGCCAGCGGCCGTGATTCGGTCAGGCCAATGGTGTCGGAGATCGCGCGCAGGAGCGGGTGAGCGGCCACGAGCCACCATAGCAGGCGCGGACCGCGGTGACTACCTGATCCGCAGGCCTCGGCCGTGGTTGACGGACCGCGCGAACTTCGCCGAACGTACGAGCATGCACAACACGATCACGGTGAGCGACGGCACGACGATCTATTACAAGGATTGGGGCACTGGGCAACCGGTGGTGTTCAGCCACGGCTGGCCCCTGAGCGCTGACGCGTGGGACGACCAGATGGTGTTTCTGGGCCTGCGTGGCTACCGCTGCATCGCCCACGACCGTCGCGGCCACGGCCGCTCGAGTCAGCCGTGGGGCGGCAACGACATGGATACGTACGCCGACGATCTCGCGGCGCTCGCCGCGGCGTTGGACCTGCGCCACGCGATTCACGTGGGCCACTCGACCGGCGGCGGCGAAGTGGCGCGTTACATCGGCCGCCACGGCACGTCGCGGGTCGCCAAGGCCGTTCTCATCGGCGCGGTGCCGCCGCTCATGCTGCAGACACCCGCCAACCCGGGCGGCCTGCCCAAGAAGGTCTTCGACGACATCCGCGCGGGGGTGCTGGCCGACCGGTCGCAGTTCTTCAAGGACCTCACCACGCCGTTCTACGGCGCCAACCGTCCCGGCGCCAAGGTGTCGCAAGGGCTGCGCGATTCGTTCTGGCTGCAGGGGATGCAGGCCGGCTTCAAAGCTGCGATCGACTGCATCGCGGCCTTCTCGGAAACCGACTTCACCGAGGACCTGAAGAAGATCGACGTGCCGACGCTGATCATGCACGGGGACGACGATCAGATCGTCCCGATCGATGCGTCCGCCCGCCTGTCGGCCAAGCTGGTGAAGGGCTCGGTGCTCAAGGTGTATCCCGGCTTCTCGCACGGGATGTGCAGCGTGAACAAGGATCAGATCAACGCGGATCTGCTCGCATTTATCGCCGGCTGAGAAGACCGGCCCGAACCGCCGCGACCTCGTCGAGCACGCCGCCAATCGCGCGCGACACGAGGTCGGGCACCTCGACCGCCAGGGGCGGCCCGCCGCCGGTCGTAGCGGACGACTCGGGCGCGGGCCGCGATCTGGGGCGAGATTGCGTCCCATGCCTCGAGCGCCGTCGCCGGGCCGTTCTCGAAGATCACGGTGACGGGACCGCTGCCCTCGACCACGGCGTCGAGCCGCGCGTCACCGATTTCCACGCTCCATCGTTCCAGAAACGGCTCAGGATCCATGGGCTGCGCACTCCTGCTCCGGCTCTTTGGACACCGGGAACGACGCGTCGGGTCCGTGCTATAACCTCCCGGACAGGCAGGGGTGCGCGAAGGAGCCGGTATGGGCGATCACGTCACGCGGCGCTGCGCGCTGGCGGTTCTGACGGCGGCGCTGGCGGTGGCGCCCGCCGGAGCCGCCGAGCCCGCGCGCGGCCTGGTCGAAGCGGCGCGAGCCCAGGACACGGCGCAGGTGCGCGCCCTGCTGGCGGCCGCGCGCGTCGACGTGAACGCGAGATCGGACGACGGATCGACCGCGCTCTTGTGGGCCGCACACTGGAACGACACCGCGATCGCGGAGCCGCTCGTTCGTGCCGGCGCAGACCCGAACGCCGCCAACCAGTTCGGCATGACGCCGCTCTCGCGTGCCTGCACGAACGGCAGCGCGGCGATGGTCGAACTGCTCCTCAAGGCCGGCGCGAACCCGAACACGGCCATTGCCACCGGCGAGACGCCGCTGATGACGTGCGCGTCGAGCGGCGCAGCCGCTGCCGTGAAGGCGCTCCTGGCTCGAGGCGCAGCGGTCGACGTGGCCGAGCCCTCGCAACACCAGACCGCCTTGATGTGGGCCGCAGCCGAGCGCCACTCCGAGGTGGTCGCGATCCTGGCCGAAGCGGGAGCAGACCTGCGCGCCCGGACCCGGAAGGGGTTCACCGCGCTCCATTTCGCGGCGCGGGAAGGCGACATCGCCAGCGTCACGCGACTGCTCGACGCGGGCGCCGACGTGAACACGCGGTCCGTGCCGCACGATCCGGAGAAAGGGCGCGGCGCGGCCTACCAATCGACGCTGTCCGAAGGGAGCACCCCGCTGCTCGTCGCGACGGTCAGGGGCCAGGTGCCGATGGCGCTGTTCCTGCTGGAGCGCGGCGCCGATCCGAATGCCGGTGATGCCGGGCTCACCCCGCTGCACTGGGCCGCAGCGACGTGGGAAGGCGGGGTGTCGAATCCCGTCTACGGCTTCAGCGATGCCATGAGCGGCATCCCCGATCGCCAAGCCAAACTGCGGCTCGTGCGCGCGCTACTGGCGCGCGGCGCCGACGCGAACGCCCGCATGGCGAAGCGGCCGGGATTCGTCGGCGGCTACGACGATGCCGCAGGCGCCACACCGTTCCTGCTGGCCAGCTCCGCCGCCGACGTCGAGATGATGCGGATCCTGCTGACCGCGGGCGCCGACCCGCGGCTGATCAGCGAGTCGAAGACCACCGCCGTGATGGCCGCCTCCGGCCTCAACCGCTTCATCGGCGAAAGCCCGACCACCGAGGCACAGGCGCTGGCCGCGGTCAGGCTCCTGCTCGACCTCGGCGCCGACGCCCGCGGCGCGACCGCCACCGGCGAGAACGCGCTGTTCGGAG
>DATMDI010000012.1:0-13122 GCA_035557875.1 Vicinamibacterales bacterium | reverse complement strand
GGCCTGCAGCGGCACCCACGCCGCGAGCGCGGCGCCGCACGCCAGCGCCGCAAGGAGAAGCGTACGGGCGGGCCGGCGGCTGAGGAATGTCATGTGTCCTTGATTATAAGGCTCAGGGCTCAGGGCTCAGGCCAGAGCGCTCCCTGGTTGCGAACGATTCTTGTTTGAGCCTTGAGCCCTGAGCCTTGAGCCTTGAGCCGTCCATCTACCTGTTCAGGAGCCGCATTCCGACGCTGGCAAAGGTGGCCGCTCCGCGCTCGGTTGGATACGGGTCGATCACACGTTCGAATGCCAGGTACAGCTCCACGGTGGCGGCGCGCCCGCTGACCCGGAAGCCCCCCTCCCCACGCCCGCCCGCCTGGTTGCTGCGATTGAACTGATCGGTCGTGCCGACATAGCGGAGTTGCGCGCCGCCGATGAGACCGAGCGTGCCATAGAACCGGTGGTGCACGCGGACCCCCGTGTGCATCTCCCACGCGTAATCCACGTTGGTCTTGAGGATCGACCCGAGCAGGTCGAAACGCGCCTCGACATCGGTGCCGCCGCGGGTGAACTGCGTCCCGACCCGGCCGCCCATCATGTTCCAGTCCACCGGGGGCTCCTTTTCGCGGTCGGCGAGATGACGCGACAGGTGGTGGAAGACGCCCGCCACGTAAAACCCCCTGATGCGCGTACTCAGCACCCCGTCGATGAGGTAGTTGCCCTGGTTCGGATCGAACGGGTGGAATTCTTCGCCGAGCACGGCCTGGTAATTGGCGACGAACGTGAGCTGCGTCTGCCCGTAGGCCATGATGCCGAGCTCGCCGCCGTAGTTCGCCTCCCAGTTGTAGCGGGGGCTGTCGCTCGACAGGTGCGCCATGTTCAGGTGGAAGTGGTAGCTCGGAAGAAAGACGAGCGAGCCTTCCGGGATGTCCGCGGGCGCCTGTGTGTTCTCGAGGGGGGCAAGCTGGATGGACTGGGCTGTGGCAACGCTGCCGGCGGCCATGATCACGGCCGCCAGACACCAGGAACGCATCATCGTGTCGGGTCCTCGGGATTTCCGTAGGGCGGGGCTTCCGCCCCGCCGGGCCGCAGCGCCTCCATCTCCGCTTCGAGCGCGTCGATCCGGCGCTTCAGCTCGGGCAGGTGCTTGAAGAGCACCGAGGCGCGGCGCCAGGTCTGGTTGTCGATCGCCGGATAGCCGGCCACACGGGCGCCAGGGTCGAGCGAGTTGGTCACACCCGATTGCCCGACGGCGATGGCGCCGTCGCCGATGGTCAGGTGCCCGCCCACCCCGACCTGCCCGCCGAACACGACGTCGTCGCCCACGCTGGTGCTGCCCGAGATGCCGACCTGCGCCGCCATCAACGCATTCCGTCCGATCGTCACGCCGTGCCCCACCTGCACCAGGTTGTCGATCTTCGCCCCGGCTTTGATGCGGGTCTCGCCGACCGCCGGACGATCGACGGTGGTGTTGGCGCCGAGCTCGACGTCGTCCTCGATCACGACCGCCGCCACCTGTGGGATCTTCTCGTGCGTACCGTCGGCGCGGCGAACGAAGCCGTAGCCGTCGCCGCCGAGCACCACACCGTCCTGCAGCACGACGCGGTGCCCCACCTCGACGCGTTCACGGATCGACACGTTGGCGTGGACGACGCAGTCGTCGCCGATGCGTGCGCCGGGGCCGATAGTGACGTTGGGATACACCACGGTGCGGTCGCCGATCGACGCGCCGGCCCCGACGGCGACGAACGCGCCGATCGACACGCCGGCCCCGAGGCGAACGTCGGCGGCGATCGCCGTCATCGGGTGTACTCCTGGTGCCGGCCGATCGTCGGGCGCGAAAATCCCGACCGCGTGCGCGAAGGCCAGATAGGGCTCGTCGCTGCGCAGCACGGAACACGGCGCCGCCGGGGCTCCCGCCCGCAGGATCACCGCCGAGGCGCGCGTCGTGGCGAGCGCCTTTTCGTATTTCCGATTGGCCACGAACGTCACGTCGCCGGGGCCGGCGTCGTGGATCGGGGCGACGCGCACGATTTCGAGGTCGCCGTCGCCTTCCAGGCGGCACTCCAAGCGTGCGGCGAGGTCGCGCAGTTTCACGTGCAGGGAATTGTATCGGAAGGCTTCGGCTTCGCAGGGCGCGGCTTCAGGCCGCGCCGTCGGGGCTGAGACCCCGCCCTACGTGCGCTCCGTGCCCCGGCCAGGCACGAGCATGCGATCGATGAAGGTGCCGAGACGCTGCAGGCCGAGCTCCCGCGCAATGGCCTCGACGACGGGGTCGCGCTCGTAAGGCGGCCGCTCCACCGCCGCCCGGAGCGCGGTCAGTGCCGGCGACGACCGCCCGCTCCACGCCGTGCGGTCGCGGCCGTAGACCGCTCCGCGCATCGACAGCCAGTGCCCCACCACACGGAAGGCGAAGTAGTAGCCGATGAGGTTCGGCCCCGGGACGAAGAAGAACACGCCGGACCCGATGAGCAGCAGCGTGTCGACGATCAGCCAACGGGTGTGGCGCCGATGGTCGGCGCGCAGCGATTGCTGCACGATCTGCATCACCTGCTCGAACGACAGATCGTCGGGGTGAGTCACGATTGCGGCGTCGTGCCAGCGCAGGTTCCACAACAGCCGCTGCTCGGCGACGCGTTCGGCCACCCACGCCATCATGCGCGCCTGAATCCGCGCCATCAGGCCGGCGGACTCCGAGGCGTCGTCCTCGCCTTCTTCGGCGGCGCGCAGCATCGCCGCAAAGCGCTGCCGGAGCCCGGCGAACCAGCCGCGCACGGGTGCCTCGTCGGAGCTGGTGTGCTGCCGCTCGCAGTACGGCTCGTGCCGGCCGGGGCCCAGGGGCACCAGAAACACGAGCAGCGGTGCCTCGCGCCCGGGCGCCGGCGGGGTCGGAGCGGAGTCCACGGTGTCTAGCCGATCAGGGACGGGCGCGGCGGCGCGGCGCCTGCGGGGCGGGTGATACGGGTACGGGGGGGCGGCCGGCCGCTTCCCACGCGCCGGTGATCATCGCCGCGACTGCGGCGATCGACTCGTTGAGGCGGCGCTCGAGCACTGGACGGGTGGCGCGGAAGAACGCGTCGAAGTACTGGTCGTCGTACGTCTCGCGCGGCCCCAGCGCCTCGAGGTCGGCCTTGAGGATCGCCGGCACGAGCCGCGTGTCCTCGATCAGCCGCTCGAAGATGAAGTCGCGCGGCGCGCGGATCGGCGCGAGCGGCTGCGGCGCGAGCTGGATCTGGCTCCGGTAGCGCTCGACCAGCGTAGACTCGAACCGGGCGTGAACGCCGTTCTGCTTCGTCAGCTGCCCATCGTAATTGATGACGCCGTGGAAGGGCTGAATGGCGTCCGACACATAGTGCGACAGCCACGCCGCGTAGTGGACGATGTCGTTCTGCCCGAACGCCCCGCGGCGGCCGTAATCCTGGAACGCCCGCTGCAAGTCGCCGAACATCTCCTCGGTCCGCCACGGCACGCGGCCGTTGTCGGCGATGCGCGCGCGGCCGAACTTCGCCACCGCCGCGGTGTAGTCGCGCGGCAGCTCGGGAAACGGATCCTTGCCGTAGCCCTCCCAATCCAGATCGAGGAAGTGATTCGGCTCTTCGTCCGGAAAGCCGGCGTTGCGCCAGGTGTCGGGGTCGATGATGCGCTCGATCACTTTCGCGCGGTGCTTCTCGAAGAGCGGCCGCAGCTCCGGCGGCAGCAGCGCCAGCGCCCGCTCCATGATGAGGAAGTGCGCCTCCCAGCCCCAGGCGGCGGCCGGAGCCGGCATCAGGAGGGCCGGGACGAGCATCAGGACGAGCAGCCGCGTGCGCATGATCGATTATGCCCCGGTGGCACGGGTGCGCTGCATCGTCATGCGGCTACGCAGTGCTCGCGGTCAGCGGAATGAACGTGGACGGCGGCGTGGACACGGACGTGTAGCCGTCGGGCAGGTCGCCGGCGTCGGGCGGGATGAAGCGCCACTGGTGCGGCTTGATCGTCGACAGCAGTTCCTTGCGCGTCTTCACCGTGACGGGGCGCCCGAGGTGAATCTTGCCCATCGCGCCCATGGCACGTTCGGGTAACGCGCTGGCGAACATGAACAGCGGCCACGTGAACCCGGGGCCGTTCAACTTGCGGAGCTTCCAGGCCCACAGCGCCAGCGCGCCGGTACGCCACGCCGCCGGCCCCCACCAGCTCACCTGGCCCGGCCGCAGGTTCATCTTCCAGCACTTCATCATCAGCTGCCACTGCAGCGGCGTCAGCTGCGCGGTTTCGGTGACGCCCTTCTTCTTCTCCATGCGCGTGTCATGGAGGGGGGTGAAGATCGAGGGGATGAAAAAGGCGAACAGACCACGGCGCTCTACCTCGTAGATCAGGTCGAGGGTCGCCCTGGAGTCGTCGTCGGTCTCGCCGGGATTGCCGACGATGAGGGTCATGGCCGGGAACCAGTTGTGCTTGTTCAGGATCTCCAGGCCGCGAATCACCACGCTCTGCCACTCGTCGATCGGGAAGGGCACGCCCTTGCTCGGCATGATCTGCTTGGCCATGCGGATCGACCCGGTCTCGAGGCCAATCAGCGGCACCAGCGCCTTCTTCTTCGGGTGGGTGCTGAGCAGCGGGATGTGGATCGGGCTCTTGTCGATGATCCTGGCGGTGAGCTGTTCGATCATCACCGGATCGACGACGGCGGGCGCAATCGTCGAATGGCTCAGCACGTGCTCCTCGACACCGGGCGTGTCCACGATCGACGCGTAGAGATCGACGAGCGCCTCGCGGTTCGGGAAGTAGAACGGCGTCGGCGTGTGGACCTGGCCCCAGATGAACATGTCCTCGGTGGCCAGTGAAATCTGCTTGTTGCCGTCGCGCACGTTGGCGCGCACCGCCGCCAGGATCTTGTCCTTGGGCAGATCGATCTGCGGGTTGAGGTCGGGGACGCAGAACTGGCAGCGCCGGCCGCACCCCGTCGTCATCTCGACGACGCCGAAGGTGGTGCGCTTGTCCGGAAACAGAATCTCGTCGCGGCTCTTCGGGTGCGGCACGTCGACCTGTTTCGGCAGCCGTTCCCCGCGCAGCGCCTGGTCGAAGAGGTCGAGGGTCGCCGCCGATTCGCTGCGCCCCTCGACGACGCAGTCGACGCCGAGATCCTCGTACGAGTTGGTCTGGACAATCTGCCAGCCACCCGACCCGCCGACCATCACCTGATAGCGGGCCCGGTGCGGGTTGTGCTTGATCTGGAGGAACAGCTCGCGGGCGTAGTGCGAGTTGATCGGCTGACTGGTGGAACCGAAAATCGAAGTGTAGACACCGGCCGCGAAGGTGACACCGAGCGGATTGTGCGTGGAAACCGCCACGACCCGCGTATCGGGACCGATGAACCGGTCGAGATCGGCGGGATAGCAGCACACGATGTCGGACGCCGGAAACCGGCGCAGCAGCGACGTCTCGAGCACACGCACGCCGGCCGGCATGTAGCGGGCGGTGCCGTCGCCGTTGTATTCGAGTTCGCGCCAGTGCGGGTACTTCCGGTTGATGATGCCTTCCAGCCACATCGGCAAGGAAGCCATGCTCATCTGGATGAAGTAGCCCGCGTGATCGATCGTCTCTGTGAGGGGAGCGGTCAGCACGATCCGCGCGCCGCCGCCCTGGGTCGAGGTCCCCGTCGCCGACATACACTCCTCTCCGGGAGAGAAATTCCGCCGTCGGGCTATTCTGGCTCAAGTCCAGCTGGGCCTGCGTTTACGGCAGAGTTGCCGACGCCGAGAAGCGTATCGGGCCCCCACCCGCCCGGAACCGGACGTCCTGCACGGTGACCACCGTGCCCGTCTCGGTGTGACGGATCTGCCAGAACGGAAAGCGGGACCACACGAGGAAGCTGCGAATCGCCGGCGCCGTCCGGGCCGCGGCCACTTCCGGTGCGTTCGCGTTCTTCTGGATCCGCGCGCCGTCGAGCCGAAGCCGCGGTGACCAGAAGCGGTAGGTGCCGGTCTCGTAGTGAGGTCCGGCGTCGATGATCACCTCGTGCGAGAACGGCGACACCGGCACGGGCCCCACCATGAGCGCCGTCGGCTCGTAGCCGCGCGAGGCGCGCCATTCGCGGACGACCGCTTCACGGGCAATCACAGCCGACGCGACCATCACCACCACGTAGCCCGCGGCCGCACCGAGGGCAATCCGGGCCGGCTGCGGCGCGCGTTGCCGCCGCGCGGCCCATACTCCGGCGCCCAGCACCAGCCAGAGCCAGGGATCGACGATGAATACTGCGTCGCCGTAAAACCACCGCCACTCGATCGGGGCCAGGACACGCAGGCCGTAGTTGTTCAAGAAGTCGAGCAGCAGGTGCGAATACAGCGCGAGGTATGCCAGCGCCAGCAGGCGCCAGGGACGCAGCGGCGGCCCCGCCGTCGTGGGCGGGGACTTCAGCCCCGCCATCGTGGGGCGGGGCTTCAGCCCCGCGGTCCCCCGCCACCAGGCCCAGGCCATTATCAGCAGCGTGAGCGCAGCCGGCAGCAGCGCCTGACCGACGACGCCGTGGGTCCAGCCGCGCCGGAACTCGATGGAGGGGGTGGACGTGGCGAACACGAGCACGTCCACGTCGGGGAGATTGGCGGCGATCATCAGCGCCGCGCCGGCGTAGGCCGTGCGGGACCTGAGGCCGGCGGAGGCGATCGCGGCGCCGACGAGCGTGTGACAGACGTTGTCCATGGACTGTGTGGGCGCGACAGCAGCTGGCGACCGGCTCGAGCCGGTTCGCTGACTATTGTCGCTTGCGCGGGGCTTCGACTAGCATCGCTGGATGTCTGCCCTCACGATAGCCGACGTCGAGCGCATCGCGGCGCTGGCGCACCTCGATTTGACGGGCGACGAGAAGACGCGGTTCGCGCGCCAGCTCGCCGACATCCTCGATTACGCACAGCAACTGCAGGCGGTGAACACCGAGGGCGTGCCCGCCACCGCGCACGTACATGCGGCCGCCGGCGCCGAGCGCGACGACGCGCCGCGTCCGTCGCTGACCCCGCAACAGGCCGTCGCCAATGCGCCCGACGCGAACCTCGACGCCGGTCTCTTCCGCGTGCCGCGCGTGATTGGCGGCTGACGTGGCACATCCCACCGCACGGGCCATCCGCGACGACGTCGCCGCCGGACGGGTCTCGGCCGTCGAGATCTGCCGCGACGCCCTCGCGCGCATCGAGGCCGCGAATCCGGCGCTGAACAGCTTCCTCCTCGTGGACGCCGAGGGCGCGCTCGAACGCGCGCGCAAGGTGGACGCCCGGCGGGCGGCCGGCGAGACGGCAGGGCCACTCGCCGGAGTGCCGATCGCGATCAAGGACAACCTGTGCGTCCGCGGCATGAAGACCACCGCGGCGTCGAAGATCCTCGAAACCTACGTGCCCCCCTACGACGCCACCGTCATCGAGCGGCTCGAAGCCGCCGGCGCGGTGATCGTCGGCAAGACCAACTGCGACGAGTTCGCCATGGGCTCGTCGAACGAGAACTCCGCCTTCGGACCGGTGCGCAATCCGTGGGCGACGGCGCGTACGCCCGGGGGATCGAGCGGCGGCTCGGCCGCCGCCGTCGCCGCGGCGCAGGTCCCGCTCGCCCTCGGCTCCGACACCGGCGGATCGATCCGCCAGCCCGCGTCGTTCTGCGGCGTCGTCGGCCTGAAGCCGACCTATGGCCGCGTCTCGCGCTACGGCCTGCTCGCCTTTGCCTCGTCGCTCGATCAGATCGGACCGATCGCCCGCACGGTCGAGGACGCCGCGCTGGCCTTGACCGCCATGGCCGGTCCGGATCGAGCCGACGCCACCTCGTCGCACGAGCCGCTGCCCGACCTCATCGCGGCCTTGACCGGCGACATCAAGGGGCTGCGCGTCGGCGTGCCGCGGACGTTCGTGTCGGAAGGTGTGGATGCGGACGTGAAGGCGGCCTTCGATGCGGCGCTCTCGGTAATGCAGGCCGCGGGCGCCAGCCTGGTCGACGTCGAGCTGCCGCACGCGCCGTACGGCGTGCCCGCGTACTACCTGGTGTGCACCGCCGAGGCGAGCTCGAATCTGGCGCGCTACGACGGCGTGAAGTACGGCTATCGCTCCCCCGCCTCAGCCAACGGCCTGCAGGCGATGTACACGCGCTCGCGCAGCGAGGGCTTCGGCGCCGAGGTCAAGCGCCGCATCATGCTCGGCACCTACGTCCTCAGCGCCGGCTACTACGACGCGTTCTACCTCAAGGCGCAGCAGGTCCGCACCCTCCTACGCCGTGACTACGAGCAGGCGTTCGAGCGCGCCGACGTGATCGCGATGCCGACCAGCCCTATCCCCCCGTTCGGGATCGGCGAAAAGGCCGACGACCCGCTGCAGATGTATCTCGCCGACATCTTCACGGTGAGCGCCAACCTCGCCGGCCTGCCGGCGATCAGCGTGCCGGGCGGGTTCGTGACCCGCGACGGCGCCCAGCTGCCCGTGGGCTTCCAGCTCACCGGACGCCCGTTCGACGAGGCCACCGTGCTGCGCGCGGGCGACGCGTATCAGCGCGCCACCGCGTGGCCCACGGTTGCGCCTGGCGAATTGCAGTAGGATCGACGCGTTTTCACTGCGGGAGGCCCGATGATGGATCGTCGCGAAGCTATTCAGAAGGGGGCGCTGCTGGCGGCAGGGGCGCTGGTGGCCGGACGCGTGGAGGCCCAGGAGGCCGGGGGCGCCAGGTTCTTTCCCGGCTTCAAGCCGTTCAAGGTGAAGACGACGGGCGCCGAGATCAACGGCGTGATCGGCGGCTCCGGTCCGCCCATCCTGCTGCTGCATGGCGCGCCGCAGAGCCACATCACCTGGCGGCTCGTCGCCCCGAAGCTGGCGGCGTCGCGCACCGTCATCGTGCCCGACCTGCGCGGCTATGGCGACAGCAGCAAGCCGCCCGACGGCGAGAACCACGTCAACTACTCCAAACGCGCGATGGCCCTGGACCAGGTCGAGGTGATGAAGCACTTCGGCTACGACCGCTTTCCGGTGATCGGCCAGGATCGCGGCGGACGCGTGACGCACCGGCTGCTCCTCGATCATCCCGAGAAGGTGTCGCACGCCGCGGTGCTCGATATCGTGCCGACGCGCTACCTCTACACCCACTTCTCGATCGAGTTCGCGCAGGCGTACCCGCACTGGTTCAATTACCTGCGCCCCGCGCCGGCTCCCGAGAACGAGCTCAAGGCCGCCAACGACGCTGCGCTGGCCCGCGCGACCTCTGACGTCCAGAAGGAATACCTCCGCAGCATGACCGACATGGCCACCATCCACGCCATGTGCGAGGACTACCGCGCCAGCGCGTCGATCGACCTGAAGTGGGACGAACAGGACACGGGCAAGAAGATCACCGTGCCGCTCCGCGTGCTCTGGGCCGAGAAGGGCGCCATGGGACGGCTCTACGACGTGATGGGGATCTGGAAGGAGTACGGCACCAAGGTGACCGGCCGCCCGCTCCCCGGCGGGCACAACCTGCAGGAGGACGTACCGGACATGGTGCTCGAGGAGATTCTCGGGCTCGTGAAGGCCTAGTAGCGCGAACGCTTCTTGTTGAGGTCGTAGCGGAAGGCGAGCCACGGTACCTCGCCCAAGCTGACCTCCGCGCGGCCTTTGAGGTTGACGCCGTCGTTCTTGAACGTGAAGTCCACGGCGACGCCCTCCTTCCAGTTCGCGGCGCCGCGGCGGGCGCCGGCGGGCCGCGGGGTGCCCACCACGGCGGTCGCGCGCAGTTCGTCGCCGGCAACCGTCGCATCGACGAGCGCGGCGCCTTCGTCTCCGCCCAGGAACGGCTTCAGCGTCCCGGTGATCATGCCGTCAGTCACCTGAAGCGTGAGCGTCACCGGCTGATCCGCACGAGCGCCCGGCGGCGGGTTGGCGATGTCCCAGGCCTGGGTGCCGACCCACACGCCGGCAAATCGCGCCGCGGGCAGGTTGGGAGGCGAGGGCTTGGCGGCCTGCCCCAGGCCGCAAAGCAACGCGAGCACGAGCAACGCTTTTGGCATACTGGTGTCGAATCTCGCGGGGGAACGATATAACAGTGGCGGTACCGGGCTCACCTCGTCTGCTCGTTCGCGCCGGCCTGTGCGTGGCCGCGCTGGCAGTTGCGGTGGCGTCGATCACCGCCGCGCAGGCGCCGTCGCGCACCACCGCTTCCGCGCCGCCGCTGCCGCCCCTGTCGCTGACGTGCCCGATGCACCCCGACATCGTCGAGGCCAGGCCCGGCGCCTGCCCCCTCTGCAAGATGACCCTGGTGCCGGTGCGGCTCGACGCGTCCTGGATGTGCCCGGTGCATGCCGTGGTCACCGAGCAGCAGCCCGGTTCGTGCCGCCTCTGCGGCCGGTCCCTCGTGCCGGTCGTGGTGTCGCTCACGTGGACATGCCGGGGCGAGGTGAACGCCGAATTCCTCGAACCGGGCGCGTGCCGTGACGGCTCGCCGCGGATCGGCAAGCGCACGCTGCGTCCGCACGGCAACCACAACCCGCAGCATGGCGGCCAATTCTTCATGGCCCCGGATACCTGGCACCACCTCGAGGGCACGCTGCCACGCGATCGACTGTTCCGGCTCCACGTGTACGACGATTACGCGCGTTCGCTGCCGGCAGTGGCGCTGACGGCGATGCAGGGGCGCGTGATCACCCGGCAGCGCTTCGACACGGCGACGCGAACCACAATCGAGGAGCGGGCGTTCCCCTTGAAACCGTCGAAGGACGGGAGGTCGCTGGAGGCGGCCATCGACCGCGCCTCCATGCCCTCGGCGATGAGCGTCAAGGTGCGCTTCAAGCCCGACGCGCCCGAGTACCGGTTCGACTTCACGTTCCCGGCGCTGACGCGCGAACCCGCGGCGCAAGCGGCGTCGGCGCGACCGGTGGCCCGGCCACCGTCCGGGTCGAAAGACCCGGACCCACGGACCAATGAAGGCGAAGTGCTGAGCACACCTCCGCCCGGCACGATGGCGGAGATGCTCGCCGACCTGCGCAAGCGGCGGACCGAAATCGACGAACTGATCAAGAAGGGCGACTACGGCGCAATCTGGGTGCCGGCCTTCCAGGCCAAGGATCTGGCGGTCGCGCTCGAGCCACACGTCAGTCATCTCGGCGTGCAGGAGCGCAGCAACGCGGAGCCCGCGCTGGCCGACGTCGTGCGAACGGCCTGGCTGCTCGACTCGGTGGGCGACACCGGCAACGCCGAGCAGGTGGGACGTGCGTACATGGCCTTCGTGCTCGCGGTCTCCCGTCTGCTGGCGGCCTTCGAGCCGGTGCGATAACCATGCGTACGCGCGGAGCGTGGGTCGTCATCGCCGCCGTGCTGGTGTCCGCGGCCGCATGGCAGGTGGACGCACACAAGCCGATCACCTCGCCGTACACCTTCACTGAAGACGTGCTGCCGATTCTTCGCGACCGGTGCGCGGCGTGCCACGTCGCCGGAGGCGTCGCGCCGATGGCACTGACGACGGCCGAAGAGACGATCCCCTGGGGCGAATCGATTCGCATCGAGCTGATTGCCGGCCACATGCCGCCGTGGGCGGCCATCTCGAACGGCGCGCGGGTGCGGCACGCCGAGGGGCTCAGTGCCCGGGAGCTCAACGTGCTGCTCACCTGGGTGACCGGCGGAACGCCAATCAATGCCCCGCCGCCGGCGGCAGCGCCGGCGGGGGCGGAGTGGAAACTCGGTGCGCCGGACGCTCTCGTCGCGTTGCCCGAAATGACGGTCGGGGCCGAGGAGGCCGATGTCACGAAGGAGTTCGTGCTGCCGCTCGACGCCAACGCGGGGCGCCCGCTGCGTGCCGTAGACCTGCGCCCGGGTACGCCCTCGCTGGTGCGAAGCGCGCGCGTCTCGCTCAAAACCGCCGCCGCGGCCGGCGACATCGAACGCCTCCTTGCGCTGTGGGTGCCGGGCGACACGCCGGTAGCGCTGCCGTCCGGGGTCGGGTACGACGTGCCGCGGGACGCGGAGCTCGTCGTCCGCGTGCGCTACAAGAAGACGTGGGAGCACGAGCGCGAGGTGATGCGCGATCGCAGCGAGGTTGGCCTGTACTTCGCGGCTGAAGCGCCGCAGCCGCTGCGCACGATGACGTTTCCCGTTGCGCCGCGGAATCAAGCCGAGCCGGGCGTCGCGCAAGGCGTGGTGGCCGGCCGGCCTCTCGGTGCCGCGGTGCGCGTGCTGTCGATCTACCCGACCGCCCTGACCGCTGGTGCGCGGATCCGGATCGACGCGATCCCGCCGGAAGGCCTCCGGCAGCGGCTCATCGAGTTTTCGCCGCGCCCCGGTTGGGACCGGCGCTACGCGTTCGAGATGCCCGTGGATCTGCCCCGGGGGACCCAGCTCTCCGTGTCGGCCGCGTGGGAAGGCGAGACGGCAATGCCGTCCGGCGGCGGCGAACTGGTCGTGCTCAACGTCGTGCCGTTGCCCTCGCGGTGAAGAGGCGGCTCGGGGGAATCTGAATCGGCTCGTCGTCGTCCGTGTTGCGGTCGTTGACGGCGGTCCACGTCATGTAGACCGAGTGCATTTCGTCCCACACCTGCTGGCCCCACGGCACCGGCTGCAGCGGGTCCGGATTGAGCGCGTTGGCCGGCGAGTTGTCGTAGCTGGCCAGGTACTCGAGGATCGACCCCTTCCCCACTCGCGCCGGCCGCGCCAGCACGTAATAGTTCTGCCAGGAATCGTCCCAATCGGGGATGTGCAGCAGCACGCGGCGCGAGCCGTCCGGCTGGATGAGCGAGGCTGTACCCAGCCGCGCGCGCAGGTGCATGTGCGGCCGCAGCCCGTGAATGCGTGCGTCGCTCGGAAACTGGAACGCCGCAATCACCTCGTGCTTCTGCACCATGGGCGGCACGAGCAGCGTGTTGTTCAGCACGATGGTCGTGTTCACCTGCGTGTGCACCGGCGCGGTCGCGAACTTGAGACCGATCTTCGACTGGTCGCTGGTCTCGCGGCCCATCGCGTTGTAGTGCATCTGGAACGAGAAGCGGGTGCCCTTGGGGAAGAACTTCCCGTAGCCCTGCCGCCACACCATCGCCTCGAGTCCCGGCGAGTGGAGATGCACGTTCTGCGAGCCGCCCGGACCGTTCGCCACGCCCGGCAGGTCGGCCTGGGCGACGGCGTGGTGCACCACGCGGCGGTTGCCGGGGCGGATCTCGATCGCCTGCACCCACACGTC
>DATMDI010000011.1:0-5000 GCA_035557875.1 Vicinamibacterales bacterium | reverse complement strand
GAAGTACGCGCCCGGGGGGAAGCAGCTCTCATCCCATCCGTCGGGTTTGGTGGCGAGACACGCGGTCACCGCGTCGGGCTGCGCGTAGAGGTTGCCCGCCGCGGCGTAGACGAGACCGTTGTCGAGGTCGATCGCCGGAGGATTCACGAACGCGCCGCCGGCGAAGCCGCCGGCCACGCCGAAGTTGTCGGGCAGCACGTAGCGTTGCCAGAGGATCCGGCCGGTGTGCGCATCGAGCGAGAGCATGCTGCCCCTGAACACGAGGCGCGCCGGAGGAGGGCCGCTCGACGACGTGTTGGCGAAGAGGCGGTGACCGAGGACGACCGGCGATGCCGTGACGATCGTGTTGGGGTTGGGATCGAGCCTGGTGATCCACCGGCGATCGCCGGTGGCGGCGTCGATCCCGATCATGTTGCCCCGCAGATCGCCGATGAAGAGCAGGTCGCCGTGCAGCGCCGGGCTCGTCCGCGAGACCGAGCCGGCCACGCCGTTGTAGCTGCTGATCTGACGCGTCCAGAGGATCTCTCTGGATTCCGGATCGAGCTTCCAGAGATTCCCTCCCCAGTCCGGAAAATAGACGACGGTGCGGCGCCGGCCCGACTCGTCGCGTTCGACGGCGACGGCAGGCGTCGCCGAGACATCGCCGCCGGTCGTGAACGTCCAGGCTGGCGCCAGCCGGTCGACGTTGTGTCGCGCGATCAGCGCCTCGTCCGGTTGAGTGCGCGAGTTCTCGATGTCGTGGCCCGTCATCGTCCACGTGGCGCGAGAGCGCCCGTTCGCGTCCAGCGTCCAGGCGCTGGCCGCCAGCGCCACGGCGACGGCAGCGCCGAACGTGATCGCGTGGGCCCTTGGTTTCGGCTGGTACCCGCCCGCCTCTGTGATTGGTCCCCGCATCCGTCCTCCTCGAGTGCCTTGGGGGGCGGCGCGAACATACTACGGACGCTGGAACCGGCCCTGCAGAGGTGCGCCGGCGCGAGACCAGGAATCAGAACCTGAGCGACGCCAGAAAACCGGTTCGGCCGCGCCTCAGCATCGGACCCACGGTCAACTTCGAGACGGTGTCACGTCTGGCGAAGATGACCCGATCGCTCGAGACCAGCGCATCGATCCCCGCGCCGGCACCGGCGCCCATCGCGCCGTAGGTGAGCGCGAGCAGGGGGATGTAGGCTCCGCCCCCTTCGTCATACTCTGCCGCGAGGCTGATGCCCGCCAGCAGCCCGAGCCCGGCGCCGGCTGCCAATCCCCACTTCGCGCCGTTGGCGAGCGGATCCGGACCGCGCTTGCGGATGGCGTCGATGTCGCCCTCGAGAAAGCGCCTGCGGGTCCCCGCCACCGTGAGCGCAAGCGCCGAGGAGGAGAGCTCGGAGATGGTTCCCCGCACCTCCTGGCCGGCCCGGTCGAGCACGCTCACCGTATCCCCCGGCTTGACCAGCACTCGGAGCTGCTCGAACGAGCCCGCCAGCTCCTGTGCTTCACCACCGCTGACGAAGAGCGAGAGGAGGAGAGCCGCACACACGACGCGCGACGTTGTTCGATGGCACATTGGCGAACTCCTTCAGTTCCACGATCTGCTCTACCTGAAGGAGCCTATCGGGGCGTGCCTGCCGGAGTCCTGACCGAACCCTGAAAAACGCTGAATCTGAACGCTAGCCGCGAGGAGCGCGGCGCGTCACCAGGAGTAACGCGGTAGTCACGAGCGGCCGAAGCGTGGCGCGGCCACCACCTTGCCCTGCTTCGCATAGGCTTCGTGGTTCCGCTCGACGTCGCCCCGCCGGTAGACGTAATTCACCATCAGGCCGAGCGATCGCTTGATGCCCGCATTCGAGGGGTCGCCCATCCAGTTCAAGCGCTCGAGGCGGGCGCCGTTGGCGAGATGAAAGCGCGCGACCGAGTCCGCGGGCGCGCCGTCCCGTCGCGCCCGCAGCAGGTAGTCGACGCAATGCCTGGTGATTTCGGGACGCAACGACGACGACACGGCGCCATCGTGCGGGACGACTCCATTGCGCAGGCCGGCGAGCAGGCTGGCGAGCTCGCGCGAATGGGGAACGTCGTGCTCCCGCCGCACCAGCCAGTTGCAGAATCCCGGAATCGGCGAGAGCGTCGCGAAGGTCTTGAGCTTCGGAAAATCGCGGCCGAGGTCGTCCACCACCTGTTTGATCAGGAAGTTGCCGAACGACACGCCTCGCAGCCCTTCCTGGCAGTTGGTGATCGAATAGAAAATCGCGCAGTTGGCCTTGTCGACGTCGCCGATCGGCGATTCCGGGTCGAGCAGAGGCTGCACCGCGCCGGTCATGCCGCGCGTCAGCGCCACCTCGATGAACACCAGCGGTTCGTCCGGCAGCGCCGGATGGAAAAACGCGTAGCACCGCCGGTCGCCTTCAAGGCGGCGGCGCAGGTCGCGCCATCCCTGAATCTCGTGGACGGCTTCGTACTGAATCAGCCGCTCCAGGATCACCGCGGGCGTGTGCCAGTCGATCCGCTGCAGCACGAGAAACCCGCGATTGAACCAGGACCGGAAGAGGTGGATGAGATCGGCGTCGATGCCGGCACGCTCGGGATGGGCGCCCAGCGTTTTCAGCAGCTCGCGCCGCATCGCCACCAGGACCGCAGTGCCGCCGGGCGCCATGTTGGCGCGCCGGAAGAGCTCCTGGCGCGGGGGCTCCACCGCCGACTGCAGTCGCGTGAGGTTCGCGGCGGACGGATCGGATCGGTAGGCGGCCGCGGCGGCGTCCACGGCGGCGGCGTCGGGCGCGAAGTCGATGGCCAGGTGATCGAAGAACAGTTCCCGGGCGTCGGGTTCGAGCGACTGATAGGCCGAGAGCGCATAGGTGGCGAGGCGCGCTCCCGACACTTCCCCCTGCTCCGAGAGCAGGGCGTCACAGAGCGCCAGCGCCCGGCTGGCGTGTTGCTCAGCCTGGGCGCGCCGCGCCGGCGATCGAGGGGGCTTGGGCCGCCTGCGGCCCGTCTTCACCTGGGCGCGCGGCATGTGAAGTTCGCGGCGTCGTCGATGCTGCCGGTGCCGTTGTAACGTGCCACCTGCGGATAGGCGCACAGTGGGCGGGTGCGATCGACCGTGCCGCCGGTGGCGTGTGACGCGTCGATGCGGTTCGGTGCTGGCCCCTTCTCGACCCAGCGATCGAGCGTGCCGATCGCGTCGAACGTGTTCGGCCCCTCGCCGCCGCGGCAGTGGTTCATTCCCGGCGCCATGAACAGCCGGATCGAGTCTTCCAGCTTGCCCTTGGTCGCTGGCGCGTCGAGGACGCTGGTGTAGTAGTTGATCGAGTTGATCGGCGACACGAACTGGTCGTTCCAGCCGTGGTAGAGCAGGAGCTTCCCGCCGCGATCGAAGAACGGCTTCAGATTCGGGTCGACGACGTTGAGGACGTCGCCGGCGGCCTTGTCCGCCAGTTCGGCGGCGGTGTCGAACGAGAGCGTCTTGAAGTCCCAGGCCGGGTCGTTCACCACCACGTACTGGAAGAACTCGACCGCCTCGGCGATCGGCCGTGGTCCGGCCAGCGCGTCCCACCCCAGCTCGCCTCCCCGCTGCAGCCCCGGGAAGATTTCCTTCTTGCTCGCCGGCGCCATCGCCGGCGAATAGATCTGCCGCGCGGCGGCCACCTGCGGCGCCGTCAGGCACGAGTCGCCGTCCGCGGCCGTGCACTGCAGCGCCTGCGGATCGAACCGGCACTGGCGCGGATCGTCGATCAGCCCGTCCTTCAGGCCGTCGTTGCCGTCGCACGCCTCGACGGCTGCCCGGTGGATGGCCGGGTACTTGGGCGGGGGGATGTAGCTCGCCTCGCTGGCGTGGACGGCGCGCGCCACCCACAACTCCGCGGTGAGTTGACGGGTGCGATGGTTGACCGGCGCTCCGGCGATGATGCCGTCGTAGTCCGCGGGATAGCGCCACGCTTCCATCAGCCCCTGACGCCCGCCGGTCGAACAGCCGTTCCAGTAGGAGCGCGCTGGCGCCGTGCCATAGAACGCCGCCGTGATCGCCTTGGCCGCCACCGTCATCTCGTGCACGGCGCGATAGCCGTAGTCGATCATCTTTTCCGGGTGTCCCGGCACGAACCTGGCCGTGTTGCCCACGTGGCCGGTGTCGGTTCCCGCGCTGGCGTAGCCGGCACGGATGGCGTCACCGAGCGCCGGGTAGGGAATGACGCCGGCCCAGGCCCCGTTGCCCACCGACTGGAGCTTCCCGTTCCAGGCAGTGCCAGGCGCGCCTTCGGCGCGCGGGGCCGGCAGCCACACCTCGATCTTGATGTCCGAGTCGCTGGTCGGCGTGAGGGTGGCCGTCACCCGGCAGAACGCCGGGAGGTTGCTGAGCGAAGCCGGATTCGGCACGTTGACCTGACCCGACGGGAGCGTGAACGACCCGGCCGCCGCCAGTCTGGCCGACGTGATCGTCGTGTTCGCCCGTGTGAACGCCAGGAGGCTCTCGCAGGTCGCGCCCTCCGCGGTGGCGGCGGTGACCGTCACAACGATCGCGACGGCGAACGGGAGACTCGGCGAGGTCATCGTCATCGACGCTAGCACGGCCCCTGCCGCCGCTCACTACCCAAATTGGGTACCCAGCTCAGGTCATCGTCGCAGGCGCGTAACGCCGCCGCGATCCCAGGACCGCACGATCTATCTGGACGGGCGCGCGCACCCCACTTCAAGCGCGAGGCCGACGGATCCAGTGGAAGCCGACGGCATGCCGCGCCAGGACGTAGGCGCCCTCAACCCTTCTGCTGGTTCTGCCGGGCTCGACTTTCTTTGAGGTAGTGCGGGCTGTAGGGCACGCCGTACGGGGTGGCGACCTGCGCGTCGGCCTTGCCACGGCTGAATTCGTCGTCCGCCTTGCGCATCGCGTCCAGTTCTTCGCTCGTGCACTCGGTGAGCGAGATCTCCTCGCGCGGCACGAAGAAGACCTGCCCGATCGGCATGTTCCGCTGCCCTGAGATGCCCTCGCCCGGCTGCAGCACGTAGCGGAATTCGGACTCGTGCATGTACCAGTC
>DATMDI010000010.1:0-2374 GCA_035557875.1 Vicinamibacterales bacterium | reverse complement strand
GGCTCGTAGCCGACGGTGTACTGCGAGTTGAGCTCATCGGCGATGCGCTGCGTCGCCGGCCCCAGATCGGCCGCCTCGTGCACGACTTCGGTATAACCGCCGGTGGGGCCGGTGAGGTCGCGCAGTGCCGCCGGGTTCACGCGGGTGCTGGCGGCGGTGCCCGGCGCGTCGATGGCGATCGCGTAGACGAACGCGTCGCGCCTCACCACCGCGTCTCGCGCCTGGCCCAACGAGCGGTCGCTGGCCGTATCGGCACCGTCGGAAATCACGACGAGCGCGGCGCGCGGCCGCGTTCGGCGATCGAACATCTCCGCCGACTTCGCCACGGCGTCGTAGATGGCGGTGCCCCCGGTCGGCTTCACGTCGCCGAGCCGGTTCTTGAGCGACGACGGCGGCCGCGTCCAGGCCGACGCCAGTCGCGGACGGTGGTTGAACAGGCCGATGAACGCCTCGTCCTCGATGCGCAGCAGGTCGGCGACGAAGTGCTCGACGGCGCTGCCCGCGTCGGTCATTTTCTGGCCGCGCATGCTGTCGCTCACGTCCAGCAGCACGCCGAGGCTCACGGCCACGCGCTCGCTGGTGAAGGCGGTCACCCGCTGCGGTTCGCCGTCCTCGAACACTTCGAAGTCGCTCTGCAGGAGGCCCGTGATGAGGCGCCCGTTCGCATCGACGACCGTCACCGTGACCGGTACTGTCAGGACGCTGGAGCGGAAGACCTGAGCGGAGACGACTACGCCGCACGCGCACGCGATCAACAGGGCGCAAGCGGTCCGCACGGGCTGATCTTACTGCCGTACGTGGGGGGCCGGCTTCAGCCGGCCCGCCCGCCGGGCCACCTAAAGGTGGCCCCCACGTACGACGGTGGCCCCCACGTACGACGGTGGCCCCCAAGTACGAAGGTGCCGCCACGTGCGAAGGTGGCCCCCACCACGGGGCTGGAGCCCCGCGCTACGGGGTCGTACCGGCGCCGACGTTGTAGTAGTCCTGCAGCGAGCGCACCGACAGGGTATGGGTGCGCAGGGCCCGGATGGCACTCACTGCCGCCGACGCGCCCGTCAGCGTCGTGATGCACGGCACCTGGGCCATCGTCGCCGCGCGGCGCACGGCGCGGTCGTCGAAGAACGAGTCGCGGCCGAGCGGCGTGTTGATCACCATGTCGATGTCGCGGTTCACGAGGTGGTCGGCCACGTTCGGCCGCCCCTCGTTCACCTTGAACACCATCTCGCACTCGAGCCCCTGCGCCTGGAGGAACGCCGCGGTTCCGCGCGTCGCCGAGAGCGTGAACCCGAGCCCGATCAGGTCTTTCGCGATCGGCAGCACGGTCGGCTTGTCGCTGTCGTTGACGCTGATGAAGACGCAGCCGTTCTCGGGCAGCTTCTGGCCGGCGGCGAGCATCGCCTTGTTGAACGCCGAGCCGAAGTTGTCGGCGCCGCCCATCACCTCGCCCGTGGACTTCATCTCGGGGCCGAGGATGGTGTCCACGCCCGGGAAGCGCACGAAGGGAAACACCGGGCTCTTCACGAAGACGCCCGCGGCGGTCAGATCGTCCACGAGGTTGAGCTCGGCCAGCGTGCGCCCGGCAGACACGCGCGCCGCGATCTTCGCCAGCGGCGTACCGGTGGCCTTCGAGATGTAGGGCACGGTGCGCGACGACCGCGGGTTCACCTCGAGCACGTAGACCGTGTCGTCCTTGATCGCGTACTGGATGTTCATCAGCCCGACGACCTTGAGGGCGCGGGCGATGCGGCGCGTGTAGTCGCGGATGGTGTGGAGGTGCCGCTCGGCCACCATGAAGGGCGGCACCACGCAGGAGCTGTCACCGGAGTGGATGCCGGCCTCCTCGATGTGCTCCATGATGCCGCCGATGACGACGGCGCCGGTGGCGTCGGCCACCGCGTCGACGTCGAACTCGAACGCGTCCTCGAGAAAGCGATCGATCAACACTGGCCGGTCGTGCGACACGTCGACAGCGCCGCTCATGTAGCGGTCGAGCGCGCCCGCGTCGAACACAATCGCCATCCCGCGGCCGCCGAGCACGTACGACGGGCGGACGACGACCGGGAAGCCGACGCGCCCCGCCACTTCACGCGCCTGGTCGCGCGACACGGCGGTACCGCTCGCGGGCTGCGGAATCCCGAGGTCCCACAGCAGCTGCGAAAACCGCTGCCGGTCTTCAGCCAGGTCGATCGAATCCGGCGTCGTGCCGAGGATCGGCACCCCGGCCTCCTGGAGGGCGAGCGCGAGCTTGAGCGGCGTCTGGCCGCCGAACTGCACGACGCACGACACCTCGCCGCCCGCGCTGCGCTCGCGGTCGACGATCGCCATGACGTCCTCGAAGGTGAGCGGCTCGAAGTACAGGCGATCCGCCGTGTCG
>DATMDI010000009.1:0-18989 GCA_035557875.1 Vicinamibacterales bacterium | reverse complement strand
GCGGAAGACGCCGAGCAGCAGCGGTGGAAAGAATCCGCCGAGACCGCCGAGGGCGCCGACGAGGCCCGTCACGGTGCCGGTGTCTTTCGGGAAGTGCTCGGGCACCAGCTTGAAAACCGCGCCGTTGCCTAACCCCATCAGCATCGCGCATCCGAGCGCGCCGACCGTGAACGGCACCATCGACGGCCACGTCAGGAGCAGCGAGAACAGGGCGACGCCGCCGAAAACCCACGACAGGACTTGCGCGCCGCCGATCCGGTCCGACAGCCACCCGCCGACTGGCCGCATCAGCGTGGCGAGCACGACGAATCCCGCCGCCCGGAATCCGGCGTCCGCCGGAGCGAGGCCGAACTGCGCGCGCAGCAGCGTCGGCAGGTAGATCGAGAACGCGACGAAGCCGCCGAATGTCAGGAAATAGAACGCGCCGAGCAGCCAGGCGGTCGGCGCGCGCCGCAGGACTGCGGTCATCGCGGCGACAGTGGCGGGACGCCCGGCCTGGGCGGGATTCCGCGCCAACACGAAGTACGCCACCGCCCACGCCAGGAGCAGCGCGCCGGCGCCGCGAAACACCGCTTCCCAGCCGAGGCGAGCCGCGACCACGGGCCCGACGAAGACGGCGAGCGATTGCCCCATCGTCCCGAGCCCGTAGACGCCGAGGGCGGTACCTTGACGCGCGGCGGGCGTCCAGCGCGACACGAAAGCGGCGCCGACCGCGAACGACGATCCCGGCATGCCGATGAGGAACGCCGCCAGGAGCAGTGAGCCGTAGCTGGCGGTCAGCGGCACGACGAACGCGGCGAGCGCCGAGAACGCGAGAAGCGCCGTGAAGACGAGGCGTCCGCCGAATCGATCCGTCAGGATGCCCATCGGCAGCCGCGCCAGCGAGCCCAGCAGCACGGGGACCGCCACCAACAGCGCGGTCTGCGAGGCGCTCAGACTGTAGAGGGCGGTGAAGATGGCCGCCAGGCCGCCGATGAGGCCCCACGCGGCGAACGAGAGCGCGAACGAGATCGTCGCGAGCACCAACGCACGCGTCGATCCTGCGGCCGCACCGGCTGCGTGATCCACGGATGGCACGCTCTCGAGAGAGCCGGCGCGCATGTCGTCCCTA
The DNA here is from genome assembly GCA_035557875.1 of Vicinamibacterales bacterium. Taxonomy (GTDB): domain Bacteria; phylum Acidobacteriota; class Vicinamibacteria; order Vicinamibacterales; family UBA2999; genus DASYRM01. The sequence goes on along the minus strand of DATMDI010000009.1, from coordinate 17,878 downwards.
GTCTGAGGCCACGGTTCACAAAGGTGTCAAGGATGATTGCGGCGATGCAACCGAACAGTTCAGCTCGGGGAGAGCGGCGGCGCGATCGCCAGCGGCTTCCACGACCAGGCTCACATGGTGCGCGAGTGGCATGCGTTGGCGGGCTGCACGCCGCGGGAATGGGTCCGGGGCCAGCTCCCGTTTCTACAAGACTACGAAGTCGGCGGGGGTGATGATTGATGCATGACCATCGAGCCCCGCATCAGTCTGACCTTCAACGGCGAGTGTGACGCGGCGTTCGCCTTGTACCAGGAGTGCCTCGGAGGCACGGTCACGTTTCGGCTCACGTGGGGCGATTCACCGATGGCCAATCAGGCGGGCGCCGAATGGCGCGACAAGATCCTGCACGCCACGCTGACAGTGGACGGCTCGGCCTTCTCCGGCGGCGACGCCCTGCCCGGCGCGTACCAATGCCCGCAGGGGTTTCAGATCCAGCTCAATCTCGCCGACGTCCTGGCAGCGGAGCGCATCTTCACGCAGCTCGCAGAGGGCGGAGCGGTGACGGTTCCCCTCCAGGAAACGTTCTGGGCCAGGCGGTTCGGCGCCGTCGTCGACCGCTTCGGCATCCCCTGGGGGATCAACTGCGGGGAATCGCCCGCCGGATGAGCGTTCTGGCGAGATGGTCGTGCGTCAGGAATCGATCGGGTCGGCTTCGGCGCGGAACATGCGGCTCACAACCGCGAAGAAGGAGCCGGTAGACAAACCGCACATCAGAATCCCCGTGAGCGCCTCGATGGCGCCGACCAGGCGCCAGTCTTCTGGCAGCACCAGATAGCCGTAGCCGGTCGTGGTGTAGGTGACGGCGCTGAAATAGAGAGCGGCCTGCAGGTCCGGCATGGCGCCTCGCCACACGTAACACAACGCCCAGGCCGTGATCTGGATCAGGTGCAAGAAAACGATCCACCCTGCCAGGCGAATGAACAGCCATACGCCTCGCCAGAAGTGGCGCGGCCCGGCCATCGACGCACGCACCCACCGCATGGCGGTGGTCACGCCGATCGCGTGAACCGCCACGCAGAAGGCCATCAGGCCCCACGCGATCAGGAGTTGCGAGAGCATCGGACGCGGACCGCCTACTCCACCGTTCGGAACGCCACCAGACGCCAGGCGGCGTTCGCTCGACGCCAGACGAGCACGAGGCTGCCGCCCGGCCGGCCCTCACGTACCACCTGCAGCACGGCGCCGTAGTAGGTGCCGTACTGCGGTGCGGATGACGGCACGTACTTCTTCGGCGGCGTCGCGCCGCAGGCGTACATCTCGCCGAGCTCCGTCGGGGCCTCGACGATGGTGAAGTCGTGCTCGAACGCATGCTTCACGATCCGCACCGCGGGCGACCACGGGACGACCGGGTTCATGGCCAGGCTGAGACTGGTGGGCCGCCCCCACTCGTCTGCCGCCCTTTCCAGCAACTCCAGGCTGGCCTCCCGCAGGCGCTCCGGCGACGCGTTGGCGTTCATCTCCATCGAATCCGCCACGCAGCGAAGGATGTCCGGGGCGAAGAACGCGGCCGCTTCCTGGTAGTTGCGCCTGACGATCCAATCGGTGAGGAATTCTTGTACGGCGTCCGCGATCTCCGCAATCGGCGCGTTGGCGGTCCGGTTCGGCGGCACCGGGCTGGGCGGCCGGGTCGGCGCGACGCCGAATGGCCCTTCCTCCGCGTGTTCGCCGAATCGCACGCCGCCGAACACGTCCGACCACCAGTTGGCGAAGCCGTTCCAGCGCCGTTCGTGGCGCCGCGCGTTGTCGCCCGATCGCACGTCCGAATTCGACGCCGTGAGATGGCCGTTGAACAGCGACCGCGGCGCCCGGCTGGCGCGGTAGTCCACGTCGATGTCCGCGGTCCGTCCGTCGGCGGCGATCGAGAACTGCACGCTCGGTGCGCCCGTGCCCAGCCGGTACGAGGTGGGGTATCCCGCGTGGTAGACCGTGTTCTCGTGGCTGCGGACGAACTCGCGCGATCGGTCCAGGATGTCGTTCGCGTTCGGCTGCAACGTCACGTAGATCCGGAACTGCTGGTCGGTGCTCCTCCCGCCCTGCTCGCCGGCGATGCGATCGAGACCCGCCACGACGTCGAGCGCCTTGCCAAGCGGCTTCCTGGCCTCGTCGGTCAGCGTCGAACGCAGCAGCGCATGTGAGATTGCGTCGAACGTCGTCTGCTGCGACAGGCTGAGCGCGCGGAAACGCTCGTCGGGTGACAGGTTTTCGCCGAGCCGGAGATTCATCGTGCGAGCGTAGGTGTCGAAGAGACGCTGCCGGTCGGCGTCGAGCTCGACATACCGGTTACGGACCGGCCGTACGACGACGCGCGGATCGACCAGCGAACGGCCGGGCCATTCCCGGTCGATGCCGACCACTCGAAGTCCGTCCGGTTCGCGGCGCAGATACACGCTCACGGAGAGGCCCTGGGCGAGCCCCTCCGCGGTGATGTGGGCCAGCACGTAGCTGCCGATGGGAAGATTGACCGCTTCGGTGGGGATCGGCTGGCCTTGGCTGGTCGACCCCAACACCGCCAACGGCTTGCCGGCCTTGTTGTCGTACGTCAACCAGTCCGCACGGTAGCGGCGGGGCGTCGCGTACCTGTGTTGCTCTGCCAGATCGACAAAGGTCAGCTCGGTGCCACGGACCGCGATGTCGTCGAGCGGCAGGACCGCGGCGAAATACGTACGTCCGATGCGATCGCGCCGCTCGATCAGGCTGTCCTCGATCCAGCGTTCGGCGCTCGGATTGGAGTACTGCGCGACCCGCACGATGGCGCGGATGTCTGCGTCCGTGAAGGCGGCCACCTGTCGAGCCGCCCAGAACGCGTCGTCCGGCAACCGGTTGGCGAAAGGCGCCAGATCATACAGGTTGGTCCACTTTTCGGGCTCGAAGGTCCCGGAGTCGAAGGTGCCGACCGCCGGCAGGCCCGGGTACTTCGCGCGCATCCAACCGGGCGTGTAGAGGCCAAGGCCGGCGATGTTGCGCAGCGCCGTGTTCTGCCCGTAGAGGGATTCCCGCCCCTCCCATACGGGCTTGGGGCCGGCGATGCCGCTGCCCAACGTCGTCGAGAAGTCGAACAGGTAGTGACGGATGTGCGGAGGCTGGCCTTCCGGCTGAACCACGATGTCCACGGTGTGGAGCGCATCCATGCGCGTGTGGTTCAACCAGGCCGAGAAGACTTGAAGGCCCCGCAAGTCGCGCCGGTGCTCGTGGGGCACGACGTCGTTCGGGTCGTCGGTCCGCGTGCCGAACAGCTGAAACGGACCGACCAGCGACACGCCGTCCGTGGGCACCCTGAGGGCCACGGCGCGGTAGCGGCCGTCGCTCCGCCGGGCGACATCGGCCAGCAGGCGATCGATGTGCTCGGGGCGAAGCGGGCGCACTTCCGCGTTGGAGGTGACGTCGGTGGCGTTCGTCTCGATCACGAGCTGCTTGCGATCGAACTGCGCCAGGTAGGTTTCCGGGACGTAATACCCGAGCGCGTGAAAGAAGCGCGACGCGATCATTTCGGCGCCGGTGGCCAGCTCGGGCGCGTCTCTCGCGTCGAAGCGCAGCAGGTAGATCCGGTCGTTCGAGTCCTTGACGACGAGGGTTGGCCGCAACCCTTGCTTCTTCAGCAGCAGGACGCGCCAGGGACCGGTCATCGACGGGGGCTGATCGTTCCCGCTGCCGCGTTGCAGCGCCTCCACGCTCAGGCGCGTGCGGCCGTGACGATTCGCGTACCACGGACCGTCGAGGACGTCGCCCAGCGTGTTGACGCCCTGCGCCGCGATGACCTGCTTGCCCGGATGCCGCTCGCCCTGGCGGCTCACTGTGGTCGTCACGGCCTCGAGCAGCACGCTGAAATTGCGCACAGCGGGATCGGGCGCGGGCAGGGGCGCCGGCTCGCGCACCAGCGGGTCGTCGGGATAGAACCGCTGCGCCGCCGCCTCGCCTCGACCGATGCCGATCGCGACGGCGACGAGTGCGAGCACGCGCGCCACACGGAACAGTCGGCCCGGTCTGAAGACCCGGCCCCATGGACACAGACACCGGGCCGCCACTAGAACTGTCTCCGCGACACGTCGCTCATGGACCAGATCCAGCGGGTGCCCTCGCGGCTCGTGGCCACGTCCATGCGCATCACGACCGCGCCGCGCACGCGGACGCGCAGCCCGATGCCGCCGCTGTAGTTCAGGCCGGAGAAATCGACGTTGCCTTTCTCCGGAACGGACTTGCCGGCGTCGAGGAACAGCGCCATCTCCAGCCCGCTGAAGGCGTACCAGCGATGCTCGATCGACGCCATGAAGGTGTTGTTGTCGGAGAACCGGTACTGGTTGAAGCCGCGCAGCTCGAAGTTGCCGCCGAGTTGCGGCAGCAGGTAGAACGGGACGACGCCGTCGTCGCCGCCGGCGTATGCGAAGCGCGCCTTGACGAACAGCGCCACCACGCGCTGCTCGTTGAAGTAGGGGAAGAACTGCTGCCCCTCGAGATCCAGCTGCCGATGGGAGTAGATGCCGGCGTCCCGGTCGAAATAACGTTTGAATTCGATCCCGTAAAAGCCGCCGCTCCTGGGGCCGCGCCTCAGGTCCCGGACGTCGAATCCCGCGAACGCCCCCCACGAGGCGAACCTGGTGTCGTCGAAGAGTCCGGGCGCGGTGGTCCCGTCGAACTTGGTCTCGATTGACGGGACCTCCCCCCCGCCGTCGACGGCGCCGGTGTGCACCCCGCCGTAGCCAAACGCGATGCCGGCGTTCAGCGCGGGCGTGAAGCGGTAGCCGGCCCGAGTCTCGACCGACGCGGTATTCAGCTGGTAGCGGGTGCGGTCTTCCTTCCGGGAGTCGGCGCCAAGTCCGTAGTACTCCATCTGCGGCGATCGTTCGTACTTCACGTAGCCGTTGACGAAGGCGTTCTCCGAGCCGCCCAGACGATTCAGCTGCAGCTCGCCGTCGTAGAGCTGGGCGCCGGCGAACGTGGCGCGAGCGGTGGCTCGCGTGGTGAGCAGGTCGTTGAACAGATCGTCGCGCCGGTAGCCGATGCCGTAGGTCTGGCCGTTGGCCGGGCGGGTTCCCTCGAGGATCAACTGCCAGCCGTTATTGCCCTCGCCGGTGCGGATCCCCTCGATCAGGCCGCGATCGAGGAGACGGTTGACCCTGACGACGAGCGGATGTTCCCGCTCGGGCCACAGCGTCGCGTCCTTCTGACGGCGTGCGAGCTCGATCTGCCCGACGCGCGTCTCCGGCGGCGCGGCCGGGCTGGCCGATGGAGTCTGCGCGTCACCGGCCGTTGAGGCCTGCGCCAGCGCGATGGACGCGGACAGGCCCCAGGCCAACACCGCCCCCAGCCATTGGCACCGGTGTCGAATCGTCACATCTGTTCCAGGCGCCTCGAGTGGGTGGGATCAAATTGCGACGGCGTCAGGTTGCAGCGGCGACCCCGACCGTCAATCGCCGCCAGCGTCTTCTGTTCGAGCACACGAACCTCCGCGGATCAAGCTGGCGGGCCGCATCCGCGCCCACTGCTCGTCAGCTCGCTCACCAAATGCCGTCGATCCCGCCGGTCGAGTTCGATTTCCTTGGTGAAATCAGGGGGGGAGAACCCGTGTCGACCGCACTGACCGAGCACAAACTGTGCCGGTGAGGGCGGCCCGAGCGGCTTGCGAAGACGGCCGGCAGTCAGCCGTGCCGGCCGACGTCCCTAACGCGAGCGCCCTGTCACCGGCGGTTCCACGGCCCGCCCCTCGAGAAGCGCTTTGTGGGTGAAGCCCGCGATGGCGGCGCCGACGATCGGAGCGAGCCAGAACAGCCAGAGCTGCTGAAGGGCCCAGCCGCCGACGAATACCGCCGTTCCCGTGCTTCGCGCTGGATTCACCGAGGTGTTGGTCACCGGGATGCTGATCAGATGGATCAGGGTGAGCCCGAGGCCAATGGCGATGCCGGCGAATCCCACCGGCGCGCGTTGGTGGGTGGTGCCGAGGATGACGATCAGGAACATGAACGTCATCACGACTTCGCACACCAGGGCCGCAACCATCGAATATCCGCCCGGCGAGTGCAGGTCGTAGCCGTTGGAGGCGAATCCGCCGGCGAGGCTGAAATCCGCCTTGCCGCTCGCGATGAGGAACAGCACACCCGCACCGGCGATGCCGCCAAGGACCTGCGCCACGATGTACGGCACCAGCAAGGCGGCGGGAAAGCGCCCCCCGGTCCACAGGCCGACGGAGACAGCCGGGTTGAAATGCCCGCCCGAGACCGGGCCGAGCGCGTAGGCGCCGGTCACCACCGTGAGGCCGAACGCCAGCGACACGCCCAGCAGCCCGATGCCGACGTCGGGAAAGGCGGCCGCGAGGACCGCGCTGCCGCACCCTCCGAGAACCAGCCAGAACGTGCCGATGAATTCCGCGGATAGCTTAGAGAACACGGCGGCCTCCTTTTGCTGCGGTGGGTGACGGCAGAATGCCCGGTTTCCCAGCGTCTAGTGGTCGGTGGACGAGCCGGACCCACAGCAAAAGCCGTTCCCGCGTGGCTACGTATCGCGAGCGCGTCATGCCTGCGCCGTCTGACCCAGGAGCGTCCGCGTGTGACGCGCGATCATCAGCTCCTCGTCCGTCGGGATCACCCAGGCGGACGCCTTCGCGCCGGCGGTGCTGATGCGCGGGCCGCCGCGCACATTGGCGTCTGTATCCACGTCAACGCCGAGCCATGCCGCATCACGGCAGACGCGCTCGCGAATCGGTGCCGCGTTCTCACCGATCCCGGCGGTGAAGACCAGGGCGTCGATCCCGCCGAGCGCGGCGGCCAGCGACCCCAGCTCGCGTCGAATGCGATAGACGAAGAGATCGACGGCCTGCCTGGCGCGCGGGTCGTCGCTGGCGATGAGCGCGCGCATGTCGCTCGAGAGGCCCGACACACCCAGAAGCCCCGACTGCTGGTAGAGGAGCCGCTCGATCGCGCGCGCGTCCATCTTCTTCTGGTCGAGCAGGTAGAGGATCACGCCGGGGTCGAGCGAGCCCGATCGCGTGCCCATCATGAGGCCTTCGACAGCCGTGAATCCCATCGTGCTCGCCACGCTCGTGCCCGCCTCGAGCGCACACATGCTGGAGCCGTTGCCGAGATGGAGCACGATCGTCCGGCCCGCGGCCGCCGTGGCGTCGTGCTGCGGCAGCACCGAGGCGATGTACTCGTAAGAGAGGCCGTGGAACCCGTAGCGCCGCACGCCCTCCCGCGTCAGCTCTTCCGGCAGTGCGAACATCTGGGCCACCGGCGGGTTGCGGTGGTGGAACGCCGTGTCGAAGCAGGCGACCTGCGGTAATTCCGGCCGCCGCTCGAGCAGCACCCGGATTGGGGTGAGGTTGTGCGGCTGGTGCAGCGGCGCCAGCGGCGTCAGCGCGCCGAGAGCCTCCACCACCTTGCGATCCGCCAGTACCGGCTGCGTGAACGCAGCCCCGCCGTGGACCACGCGATGACCCACCCCGACCAGCCGATGTTCGGACATCTCGCCCCGAAGAAAGCCGGTCAGGTGCTCGAGGGCGCCGTCGTGCCCGAGATTCGTGCCGTCGTCCCAGGATTTTTCGCTGACCACGCCGCCCGTCCGGTCCTTCGCGACGAAGCGCGGATGCGCGTACAACCCTTCGGCCTGCCCGCGCACGACGAGATCGAGCTCGTTCCCGCGGGCCGCGAACAGCGAGAACTTGATGGACGAGGATCCAGCGTTGACGACCAGGACGGCGTCGGTCATGGCGCCAGACTCACCGCCGAGCGTTGGTCCTCATACCAGGGCCTTGCGGGCCTGCTCGCGCCGGGCATGCGCCAGCAGCACCGCAATGGCGCACGACGCGAGGCGCGCCTGTACGGAGTCGGCGCGGCTGGTCAGCACGATCGGAACCTTCGCGCCGAGCACGATGCCGGCCGAGTCCGCACCGGCCAGGAAGGTGAGGCTCTTCGCGAGCATGTTGCCGGCCTCGAGGTCGGGCACGACCAGCACGTTGGCCCGGCCCGCGACCGGGGAGTCGATCTGCTTGATCTGCGCGGCCTTCAGGCTGATCGCGTTGTCGAGGGCCAACGGGCCGTCGAGGATGCCGCCGGTGATCTGCTTGCGATCGGCCATCTTGCACAGGGCGGCCGCTTCGACCGTGGACGGGACCTTCGGATTCACCGTCTCCATGGCTGACAGGATCGCGACCCGCGCCTCGGGCACGCCGAGGGCGTTTACGAGATCGATCGCGTTCTGGACGATGTCGACCTTGTCCTCGAGCGTCGGCGCGATGTTGATCGCGGCATCGGTGATCACGATCACGTCGGCGTGGCCCGGTACGTCCATCACGAAGCAGTGACTCAGACGTCGCGCGGTCCTCAGGCCGGTCTCGCGTTTGACGACCGCGCCCAGCAGTTCGTCGGTGTGGAGGCTCCCTTTCATCAGGATCTCCGCCTGCCCTGATCGCACGAGCGCCACCGCTTTCTCTGCAGCCTCCTGACTGAAGGCGGCATCGATGAGGGGATAGGGCGAGATATCGAGGTGGTATTCCGCGGCCACCGCCGCGATCCGCGCGGCCGGCCCGACCAGCGTCGGCGCGATCAACCCTAACCGCGCTGCGTCGATCGCCCCCTCGAGCGAGCTGCGATCGCACGGGTGCGCGACCGCGGCGGACGCCGGCGGCAGCGACCGGCAGCGCTCGATGAGCAGCTGATACTTCTTGTGCGAGTGTGCCATGGGCTTGGATCGAACCGGCTACATCACGTTCCCTGATCAGACTCCCAACGGCGTCAAGTTGTAGCAGCGCGCCAGATCGTTGATGCTCGCCCGCAGCACGCTCCAGTAGCGCTCGGCTTGCGTTCCGTATTTGCCGCGCACCAGCACCTGGTTGATCTTGCGGCCGTCTTCCAAGACGGTTTCCACCTGGGGCCGCGTCTCCATCCACTTGTCCAGGGGGTCGAACTTGCGGCGCAGACGATTCGTCGAGCGGTTCAGGTCGCCGAGCGCTTCTTCCAATTCGTCCTTCTTGTCCTTGGCGACCGTCTTCTGCGACTCGGTCGCCGTCCGGCCGCGCGTGCGCCCGGCGGCCTGGGCGGTCTGCGCCTGGTCTTTTCCGTGCTCGGCTCGGTTCTCGGACCACTTGCGGAACTCATCGACGCCATCTTCCACTTTGCGGATGCGGTCGCCGACCTGCGCTTTCGTGAACGTCCCTACTTGGGCCAGTACGGGGCCGGTCACGGCCAGGCAGGCCAGACAGACGAGGACGACTCCGACGAGCGTTTTCTTTTCGAACACAGTCGACCTCCTCGGCCTCGTCAGCTCGATCACCAAATACCGTGGCCTCACCATTCGATAGAGATTTCCTCAGTGAAATCCGGGAAGCCCCTGTCGAGGGGACCGATCGAGCAGGAACTGTGCCGGCTGGCGGCCCGTGCTAGCAGGTCACGGACCCTTCGTGATCTTCATGACCGTCATCCGCGATGCGCCGGAGACGTAGATCGAGCCGTCGCTGTCGATGTCCATCCCATGCGCCCGGTCAGCGGATGCGCTGTCGATGCGCTTGCCGTTCTTCACTACGTTGACGATGCCGGCATTCACATCGCTGACGTAGACGGTGTCGTCTGCGGCAACGGCGATCCCACCGCGCGAGGGATAGGGCCACGCTTCGACGAACGTCCCGTCCTTGTCGAAGACGCTCACGCGCTGGTTGTCGCTGTCGTTGACCAGGATGCGGCCCTTGGAATCCAGGGCGACGCCGTGCGGGAGCTGCAACTGCCCCGGCTGGGAGCCCTTCACGCCGCCGATGATGCGGACGAAACGGCCGCTGCTCGAAAAATGGACGACCCGCGCGTTCACATACCCGTCAGACACGTAGATGTCGCCATTCGGCGCAACGGCGACGTGGTTGGGCTGGTTGAACCGATCGTGCGACGTGTTGTCGCCGGCAACACCCTTCGCGCCGAGAGTGATCAACAACCGCCCGTCCGGGCTGAACTTCTGGACGACGTGCGCGGCGGAATCGGTCACCCACAGGGCGCCCTGCGGATCGATCGTCACGCTGTGGGCGCTCTGGAACAGTCCCTCGTCTCCGAAGGCCTTGACGAAGGCGCCGTCACGCGTGAACACGCGAAAATACGGCGCGGTTCGGACCAGTACGACGACCTGTCCTTTCCTGTCCGCCGCAATCCACGACGTGTTCCCATTCCACGTCGTGCCGGCTGGAAGTCGAGCCCAATTCGCATCGACCTTGTAGGTGCCGCCAGACTGCGCCAAAAGCCCCGGCACGCCGCCCAGGACGCACATCAGCAGCACTGAAAGGACTGAGGCGATCGCTGGTCTTTTCACGTCGTCTTCCCTCCTCTAGCCATCGGTCATTTCCAGCCAGTCTAGTTCCTCTTCGATGCGATGAAACGCCGCCGGATCATCTGCATGAGCTTTACACGTGTCTTCGTGGCGGATAGCGTGCCTGCACGGATGGCAACATGAACGGATGGCACCGGAGCTGGCGTCTCACTGTGTTCTTGATCGCGCTCAGCGGCCCCGCGTTCGCACAGACCGCCGGCCCGACCCCACTCGCCGGAACGTCCTGGCAACTGGTTCGCTTCCAGGGCGGCGACGACACCGTCCTCACGCCGGACGACGGTTCGAAATACACGCTCACGTTCGCCAGCGACGGCACAGTGGCCGCGCGCATCGACTGCAACCGCGGCCGCGGCACCTGGACGTCGGTGGCGCCGGGCCGGCTCGAGTTCGGCCCGCTCGCCTCGACCCGTGCCTTCTGCGGCCCGCCATCCATGCACGATCGAATCGTCAAGCAGTGGGCGAGCGTCCGCTCCTACCTCGTGAAGGACGGGCATCTGTTCCTGTCGCTGATCGCGGATGGTGGCATCTACGAGTTCGCCCCGGTCGCCGTGACCGCGGCTGCACCCGCCTTCAAATCGCCGGTCACGCCCCGAGGCCCGGCGACCTTCGCCTGCGACACAGGGGCCGCGCTACGCGTCACCTTCTACCAGACGCGGCCGGCGCTGGTGCTGCTCGAACGCGGCGGCGTCTTCAGGCCGGCGTTCCGGGTGAAGGCCGCTTCGGGAACGCGATACGAAGGTGACGGCGTGCTGTTCTGGGAGGCGCACGGCCAGGCCACGCTCAACTGGATGGGCGCCGAGTCGATCTGCACACGCAACTGAAGGTGGCTGCGGGTCTTCCGCCCTGCCTCAGCGAAGGCTACCGGCAGGAGAAGCTGGCCGCGTCGTCGGTGCTGCCGCGGCCACGATAGGTGGCCGCCTGCGGATAGGGGCAGAGCGGCCGCGTGCGCACCACCTTCCCGCGCTCCACTCGAGACGCAAGCACTTCACGCGGCGCCAGGTCGCGTTCGACCCAGCGCCGCATCACCGCGAGCATGTCGAACGTGTCGGTGCCCGGACCGCCGTTGCACTCGATCATCCCGGGGACCATGTACAGGCGCACGGCGCGATCGGTGTTCTGACGTCCGATCGCGGCCTCGAGGCGCTGGTAGTAATCCAACACCGCCCCCGCCGGCACCAGGGCGTTGTTCCAGCCGCCCGAGAGAATCAGCTTGCCGCCCCGGCGCACATACGCCGAGATGTCGGGATTCGACGCGTTCACCCGCGCGATGTCCGACCGATCGGCCAGCGCGACGTGCCGGTCGAAATCGATCGGGCTGGTGCGATAGTCCCAGCCCGGGTCTTTGAGAATCGCGTCTCGGAGCACGCCGGTCGCGATCCCGATCGGGCTCGGCGCCTCGGTGAAGAAACTCCAGTCCAGCTCGCTGCCGCGATAGAGCGGCGACCAGACTCGCTCGCCGGTCCGGGGATTGGTCGGCCCCGCGTAGATCTTCCGCACCGCGTCCACCTGGGCCGCGCTCAGGCAGTCGGGGCCGTCCGCGGCCCGGCACGCGATCTCCTGCGGGTCGAAGCTGCAGCGCGCAGGGTTCTCGAGCAGGCCGTCCTTCACGCCGTCGAGCGCGTCGCACTTGTCGAGGACCGCCCGATGCAGCACCTGCAGCTTCGGTGTCGGCAGAATCGCCACGCCCTCGGGATGAGTCGCGCCCCAGAGCCACAACTGTCCGAAGATCTGCCGCGTCAGATGTGCGGCGTGGCCACCCACGACCACACCGTCGTAGTCCGCCGGGTACTTCTGCACTTCGTGCAGCGCCGCGGCCGAGCCACCGCCGCATTCGAGCATGTAGGCGAACCGGGGCGCGGCGCCGTAGTAGGCCGCCGTCAGCGTCTTCCCGGCCACCGTGGTCTCGTGCATGGCGCGGCCCGCGAAATCGGTCACCTGCTCGGGCACCGCCATCCACGCCGTGTCGCCTCCCTGATGCCCGGTGTCGGTGCTGGCAACGGCGAATCCTTCGGTCAACCCCACGCCCATCGCGTTGTAGTTGATCACTCCGCCCAGACCGTTCGGGCTCGTGCCGCGGAAGTTGCCGTTCCAGCCGGCAACCGGCAGCCACAACTCCATGCGAATGTCGGAGGACGGCGACGGCCGCAGCGTGGCGGTGACGCGGCAGAACGCCGGTAGCGCCGCAAAGGGCGGTACGCCCTTGCCGCCGTTGTAGCCCAGGCCCAGACCGGCGGTGTTGGCCGTCACTCGTCCGGGAACCTCCGGGACAGGGCCGATCGTGCCGGCGAGCACCGACGAGCCGCCTCCACTTCGCGGCGCCGCCGGCGGCACGGTGAAGCTCCCCGCGCCGACGACCTGCGCCAGCGTGATCTCGGCGTTCGGCAGCGACAGCGACGCCAGCCTCTCGCACGCGGCCGCCGTCCGCTCGATGTTCTGTGCGTTCGCGACTACGGGCACCAAGACGATCAACAGGGCGAGAAGAAAACCCATGGCGACTCCCAAGTCCGTGCGCGCGAGTGCGTCGTTCGGCGCAATCAGTACCCGCAATTTGCATTCTGGCTCATCACGACCTGGCCGTCTCGCGCGGCGCACTCCCTGCCGCCCACCGTGCAGAGCCGGGCAGACACGCGCGCCGCAATTCAAGCTGGCCCGGATCGCTGACGATTACGAAGGCGTGAAGCCGGATTTTGCCGCACGGTTGGAGGGGGAGGGCGTCCACGTACTCGTGGCCGAAGACGACGCCAGCTCCCGCTACCGGCTACAGGTGGCGTTGCGCGCGTGGGGCTACGAGGTCACCACCGTCGCCAACGGCCGCCAGGCGATCGCGGAGCTCGCCCGCGCCGACGGCCCCAGCCTGGCCATCGTCGACTGGTCGATGCCCGAGGCGGACGGGCTCGAGGTGTGCCGCGCGATCCGGAGTCTCCCCGACAGCCGCTACATCTACGCCGTCCTGCTGACAGCACACGATCACGACGAGGACGTCATCACCGGCTTCGACGCCGGCGCGGACGACTACATCACCAAGCCGTTCAACACCAGGGAGCTTCGCGCCCGGGTGCGGTCGGGGGCGCGCATCGTGCAGCTGCAGCATCAGCTCATTGCCGCGCGCGAGGAGCTGCGCGAGAAGGCGATGCACGATCCGCTCACGGGCCTCTTGACGCGCGGCGCGTTCTTCGAGCTGTGCGACATCGAGTTCGCCCGAGCCAGGCGCAGCGGGGCGGCGCTCACCCTCTTCATGACCGACATCGACCACTTCAAATCGGTCAACGATCGTCACGGTCACATGGGCGGCGACGAAGTCCTGCGCGAGGTGGCCCGCCGCCTCCACGCCACCTTCCGCAAGGAGGACGCCGTGGGCCGCTACGGCGGCGAGGAGTTCGTGGCACTGGCCGTCGGCTGCGCGGCCCCGGACGCGGTGCAGCTGGCCGAGCGGTTCCGGCAGGCTGTCTGCGGCCACGCCTTTCGGGTTGGCGCGACGACGATTCCGATCACCGCGAGCATGGGTATCGCCACGGGAAGAGCAGCCGACGGGCTGGAGACGCTGCTCAAGACCGCAGACGAGGCGCTCTACTGCGCCAAAAAGGCCGGTCGAAACCGGGTCGTCCTCGCCGGAGCAACGGATCTCGCTCGCTCAAACCCTGAGCACGTCGGTTAGGCTGCCCCTCCGCCCGGCGCTCTTCTACGACCGCGGGTTCCAGGCACCGGCAGCGGCGGCGTGCCGGACGAAGTCCGCGAAGTCGCGTGGCGCACGGCCGAGCGCGCGGGTGACGCCGTCAGCAACCGATGCGTTTCGGCCATCCAGCACCTCGGTGAACAGGTATCCGAGGAGCGCCACGAGATCCTCCGGGACCTGCGCGTCGCGAAGCGACGCCGCATACGCTTCGGGCGTAACTCGCACGTATCGAAGCGCGCGGCCAGTCGCGCGGCCGATGGCTTCCACAGCCTCGGCAAAGGTCCAGAGCCGCGGCCCCGTCACCTCGTAAAGCTGTCCGGCGTGGCGCGAGTCCGTGAGCGCGGCGACGGCCACGTCGGCAATGTCGTCGGCATCCACGAACGGCTCGCCCACCGCACCCGCCGGCAGCGCGACCTCACCCGCGAGCACGGCGTCGAGGAGAAAGCTCTCACTGAAGTTCTGCGCGAACCAGCTGGCGCGCACCACCGTCCATTCGAGCCCCGAGTCGCGGACGATCTGCTCACAACGGCGGGCCTCCGGCTCGCCGCGTCCCGAAAGCAGCACGGTGCGGCGGACGCCGCTCGCGACCGCCAGCTCCGTGAGCGCGCGGATCGCATCGGGCGCCCCCGGCGCGGCCACGTCCGGGAAGTAACTGATGTACACGGCGTCCACGCCGCGCAGAGCCACTGGCCAGGTGGCCGGGTTCTCCCAATCGAAGGGCGGTACCGCCGTGCGCGAGCCGGTCCGCACCGGCGCCCCTCGCGACACCAGCCGCTCCACGACCCGGCGCCCAGTCTTGCCCGTGGCCCCGATGACCAATGTGGGTTTCACGCTCATCTCGTTGTCCTCCCGTTGCCCGGCTGAACGCCGCGGATGGGTCCACTATCTGGCTTACACGTTGGACTCTCAATGCTCGTTAGTCTCTCTTTTATGTCTATTCGTCCAATCGACTGGACGATTCGTGAGCAGGGCGCCCATACTGCCCCAATGGCAGACCCCTGGAGCACGATCGATCCGCTGGGTGAAGCGCTGCATCTGCTGCGGATGACCGGGGTCTTTTACTGCCGCTCAGAGTTCACCGAGCCGTGGGCGCTGTCGCTGCCGCCTTTCGAGGCGTGCTTGATGTTTCACGTCGTGACCGCAGGCCGGTGCCGGCTCGAGGTGGACGGGGCGGCGCCGTGTGAACTGCGGCCCGGCGATCTGGCACTCGTGCCGCACGGCGAGGGACATCGCCTGCTCAGCGCCGAGGGCGTGCCCGCGGCCAGGCTCTTCGACTTACCGCGTGAGCTCGTTAGCGATCGGTACGAAATCCTCCGCCACGGCGGAGGCGGCGCCGCCACCACCGTCATCTGCGGCGTGGTCCGCTTCGATCACCCAGCAGCCCGCCACTTGATCGATGTGCTGCCAAAAGTTATCGGCGTGGACGTGTGGAGCGCACCCGAGGGCGACTGGATTCAGAGCACGCTGCGCTTCATGGCGGCCGAAGCGCGGGAGATGCGGGCCGGCGGTGACACGGTGATCACGCGGCTGGCCGACATCCTCGTCATCCAGGCGATTCGTACGTGGATCGCGCGCGAGCCCTCGGCCCGCACCGGGTGGCTGGGGGCCCTTCGCGACGCCCAGATCGGCCGCGCCATCGCCCTCGTGCACCGCGACCCTGGCCGCGCCTGGACGCTGGCCTCGCTCTCGTCGGCGGTTGGCATGTCGCGATCCGCGTTCGCGGCGCGGTTCACGCAGCTCGTGGGCGAGCCCGCCATGCACTACACGGCGCGGGCGAAGATGCACGCCGCGCTGGCGTGGCTCAAGGAGGATCGCGCTCCGCTTGGTGAGCTTGCCGCGCGGCTTGGCTACGAGTCGGAAGCGGCGTTCAGCCGGGCGTTCAAACGCGTCGTCGGCATGTCGCCAGGTGCGGCCAGGCGGGGCGGCGGCGCGGCGCCGAGTGCGCCGTCTGCCACTCCCCGCTGACGATCGCGCGCCATCGTGGCCTCGCCTCGATCGCAGGTATGCTCGCAACGGAGGGTTCGCCATGCGCCAGGCGCTGTTCGCCGCCGTTCTGTCCCTGATCGCCGTCAGCGCGCCCTCCGCCCAGGCACCGTTCCAGCCGGATTTCGCCGCGCTCGAGACAGAAACGCTGCGGCACTTCCAGGCGCTGGTCCGGATCGACACGAGCGACCCGCCCGGCGTGGAGAAGCCGGCGGCCGCCTACGTGAAGCAGGTGCTCGAAGCCGAGGGCATTCCGGTACAGCTATTGGCCGACGACGCCAACCGCCCGAACGTCGTGGCACGGCTCAAGGGATCGGGCCGGAAGCGGCCGCTGCTGATCGTCGGCCACCTCGACACCGTCAACGTGGACCCGAAGAAGTGGCAGCACGGCCCGTTCAGCGCCGATCGCGACGGCGGCTACATCTACGGGCGCGGCACGGTGGACGACAAGGACAACCTCACCGCCGCGCTGATGGTCATGCTGCAGTTGAAGCGCGGCAACGTCCCGCTCGACCGCGATGTCATCTTCCTGGCGGAGTCGGGTGAAGAGGGCGCCACACGCACCGGCATCGAGTTCGTGATCCGCGATCACTTCAGCGCCATCGACGCCGAGTTCTGCTATGCCGAAGGGGGTGGCGTCACGCGCGAGAAGGGGGCCGTGCGCTACGCGCAGATTCAGACCACCGAGAAGGTGCCGAACGGGATCGACCTCGTCGCCCGCGGCGTGGCCGGCCACGGATCGGTGCCGCTCCAGACCAACGCCATCGCGCACCTGTCGAAGGCGGTGGCGGCGGTGGCCGAGTGGCAGCCGGCGATCAATCTCAACGACACGACGGCGCAGTACTTCAAGCGCCTTGCCGGCATCTCACCGCCGGAGCAGGCACGCCACTATCGCAACGTCGTGAGCGGCGACTCGAAGCTGATGGCCGAATCCGACGCGTGGCTGCGCGCCAACGAGCCGCGTCACGCGTCGATGCTGCGGACCTCGGTGTCGCCCAACATCATCCAGGGCGGCTACCGCAACAACGTCATCCCGTCCGAGGCCACGGCCACGCTCGACGTCCGCATGATTCCCGACGAGAGCCCGGAGCGCTTCATGGCGCAGCTCAAGGCGGTGGTCAACGATCCGTCGATCGACGTCGTGTTCAACGGCTGGCCGCCGACGCTCACCGGCAAGTCGCGCAACGGCGGCACGTCGCGCATCGACTCCGAGGCCTACAAGGTGGCCGAGGCCGCGATCTCGAAGCACTATCAGACGATCACGCTGCCGACGATGAGCACCGGCGCGTCCGACATGGCGTTCCTGCGCGAGAAGGGCCTGCAGTGCTACGGCATCGGACCGGCCGCCGATGTCGAGGACGGACCCAAGGGCTTCGGCGCCCACAGCGATCAGGAGCGGATCCTGGAAGCGGAGCTGCACCGCTTCGTGCGCTACCACTGGGACATCGTCTACGAGCTGGCGCGCGCGCGGTAGAAACCAGTACGTGGCCCGGTCTTTAGAGACCCGGGCGCTGCGCCACGGCCAGATCGAGCGGGAGGCGTGGGTGTTCCCGCCGCCGCGTTCGAGACGTGCCGATCGACGCCTCGCAAGACCGCGAGAAGGCTGAGGGGACCAGCGGGGTCTGAGGGACGCGAGAGCCGCCCGATTCCCGCGGCCAGCGTTGCACGCCCTCGCAGCGGTCTTCGCCGCGTCGAGCCGCGGCGCCGGGAACATCCACGCCTCCCGCTTCGTGCCGTGGCGCGATGGTCGGCCGGGGCTGAACACCCAGCCCACTTACGAGGCGGGCGTGAAGACGCGCAGCCACGTGGGCGCATGGCGTAGCGAAGGCCACGGCCAGATCGAACGGGAGGCGTGGGTGTTCCCGCCGCCGCGTTCGAGACGTGCCGATC
>DATMDI010000008.1:0-14101 GCA_035557875.1 Vicinamibacterales bacterium | reverse complement strand
CTTCACGTTGGCCACGCCGTACCACCCGGGCATCACCAGCCGCACCGGGAAGCCGCTGTCGCGGGTGAGCGGCTGTCCGTTGAGCGCGTAGACCAGCATCGGCTCGGGCTTCTGCGCGTTCTCGAGCGTGATGCTGCGCGCGAACTGCTGCTCGATCTTGAACGTCTGCTGCCGGAACACCACGTCTTCCTTGCCGCGATCGGCGCCGAAGAACACGACCTCGCGCGCCGCGTCGCCGACGCCGGCCCGCTTCAGCACCTCGCGCAGCCGCACGCCCGTGAAGCGGCCGTTCGACGACAACCCCTGCATCGCCCGCGGGCTGTTGCCAGAGCACTCGTAGCCGTTGACGATGTCGGTGGCCGGCATCGCCTTCAGATCCGCGAGCGACAGCTCGAGCGGCTTCTTGACCATGCCGGTCACCTTGATGCGGTGCGCGGCGGCGTCGAGCTCGGGCCGGTTGTAGTGTTGGATGAAGAAGAACCGATCGTTCGGGGTGATCAGGCCGTCAAGCTTCCGCAGATCGAGAAAGCGGCGCTCGCCGTTGGCGGGCGAGGCGACGAAGGTGTCCGGGTAGTCGGTGAACGCAACGTCCACCTCGCCCTGCGCCAGGGCTGGCAGCGCCCACTCGGGCAGCGCCAACAACATCGCCGCCGCCGCGCCGCGCGTGAGAGTTTCCCGTCGGGTCAACTGTGTGGCCATAGCCGTCGCCTCCGCTTATCGGTCCGCCTGAAGGCGGACCCTACTTTTTCAGTTCTTTGTACGCGATTTCGAGATTGGCCTGCGCGCCGCCGAACATCGGGTTGGCGCTCACCACGTAGCCCTTGTACTTCGGATCGACCTTGTATTCCTTCGCCGCCTGCTCGACGCTCTTGCCCGCCTGGAGCGACTGCTCGGCGTAGGCGACGAAATCGGCGGTGAAGCCGGCGTACTCCTGCAGATCCTTCCACGTGCCGACGGGAATATGCCCGTTGATGATCGTGTCCACGTTCTTCACGGTCGCCGCGGCGCGCGCCAGCGTCTTCGGCTGCTCGACGACGCTACCGCCGTTGTCGGCGTCCACGTACGGCAGCGCCTTCCACGCGAACATGTCGCCGACGTGCATGGTGCGCAGCGCGGTGAACACGACGAAGCTGTCGCCGTTGGTGTGGCCGCGGCCGAAGTAGTAGATGTCGATCTGATCCTTGCCCGACCCGATCGTCAGCTTGTCCTTGTAGGTGCGGCCGGGCAGCAGCTTGGCATTGGCGCCCTTGAAATCGTCCATCGCCGCCATGCTGGCCTTGGCGTTCTCGTGCACGACGCTCTCGACGCTGGCGCCGAAGAACGTGTTGCTGCCCGTGTGGTCACCGTGAGTGTGGGTGTTGATGATGCGGGTGATCGGCTTGCTGGTGACCGACTTGACCCGCTCGACGAGGGTGGGGCCGAATCCGGGCAGCTTCGAGTCCACCAGGGTGACGCCGGCATCGGTGACGAACACCGCGACGTTGCCGCCGCTGAACGCGTCCGTATCCTCGACGCCCGAACCGGTGACGACGTACAGGTTGTTCTTGACCTTCTGGATCTTCGTCGCCTCGATCGACTTGGCCGACGGTCCCGGCGGCGCTTGACCGGCGACGGCGATCGACAGGACCCCGATTCCCACCAGTACGCCGAGCACGAGCGTTCGCTTCATCGCCTGCTCCCCTTCCACGGCTGACTCCGCCACGGCACGGGATACTTTACCCCGGCAGTGGCGCCGTATGCTGACGGCCAACCCCATGCGGCGTGGGACATTCGTGTGCATCGCGCCCCCGGCGAATGGTCTGTACGCGGTTGACGCCACTCCGGGCGGGTCACTACGATTCGACATGCCGACGCCCGCTTCTCGAGCTCAGGGGCGTGCCCACGCGCGCAACGCCGTTCTGCTCGCGTGCGCACTGGTGGGCGCGGGCTGCCAGGGCTCTGTGACGCCTCCCCCCGAAACGTCGGCCTCGAACGCCGCCGCAGCCGATCCCACCGCCGAGGCCGCTGCCTGGCGCGCCAAGCACGAAGCCGACTACCGCCGCGACTGGGTGACAATCGCCGGCCTGCACTTCCTCCGCGAAGGTACGCAGACGGCCGGCAGCGACAAGACGCACGACGTGGAGCTGCCCGCGTCTGCGCCGCCGACGCTGGGACGATTCGTCGTCAGCGGCAGTTCGGTGCGTTTCGAGCCAGCCCCGGGCGCGGCCGTCGACCTGAAGGGCGCGCGGGTCACGGCGCCGGTGGTGCTGAAGGACGACGGCGCCCCCGGCGCCGACGAGCTCGTCACCGGCACCGTGAAGATGGCGGTGCACGTGAGCGGTGACCGCCGCTCCCTCCGCGTGTGGGACCCCGATGGCCCGCTGGCACGCGGCTTCAAGGGGTTCACGTGGTTCCCGATCCAGAGCGACTACCGCGTCACCGGACGCTTCATCGCCGACGCGGCGCCGCGCAAGGTGCAGGTGGCCAACACCTTCGGCGATCTCGACACGTTCAGCACCCAAGGCGTCGTTGAGTTCACTCTCGACGGGCGCACGCTGCGGCTGCGGCCGTTCACGACCCGGCCAAAGCGCTTCTACTTCGTGTTCAAGGACGCCTCGAGCGGCGAGGAAACCTACGGCGCTGCGCGGTTCCTCTACGCCGATCTGCGCGACGACGGCACGGCGGTGCTCGACTTCAACCAGGCCTACAACCCGCCCTGCGCGTTCAATCCCTACACGACCTGCCCGATTCCGCTGCCCGAGAACCGGCTGCCGGTGAAGGTGCTGGCGGGCGAGCGCGCCTACCCGGACCACGTCGAACTACCGGCATCGTAAAGGCGGGTCCGAAGTCCGCAACCGCGTCTGATCCTGCTGTTCCGAATCGGGTCACCACGGTACACGCTGGTGTTCCATTGCGGCACGTGGCGCGCTCACCGGTCGCAGCCGGGCACCGGCGCGCGCGGCACCCAACTGTCAGAGCTGGAGTCATTTGTGCAACCCGCGGGCTGAGCCACCACGCCGGGCACCTCTCTTGCGACCGCCGTGACCTATGCCTCCGAAGGCTCCGCGCCGATTCGAAACCGTCAACAAGGAACTCCTGCTCCTGCTCTCGCTGTTCCTGATCGCGGGGCTGCTCAATGTGCTCGCCGATGCACAGCGCATCGTGCTCGGCTTCTACTCGCTCCCGACTGTCGCTGCCACCTATCTCTATGGCCGGCGCTACGCCGTGCTCACGGCGTTCGGCAGCGTGCTGCTGGCGCTGCTCGTCACCGCACTGCCCACGGCCCAGAGCGGTGCCTGGATGTTCCAGCAGCCGCAACAGCTCGCCGACCTGATCGCCTGGGGCGGCATGCTCCTGGTGACCGGGTACCTGATGGGTACGGTCGTCGAGATCAAGAACGCGCAGGTGCGTGAGCTGCGGCAGACCCACGACGGCGTGCTCGTGCTGTTGCGCCACCTGATGTCGAAGGACGAATTCACCGAACACCACTCCTACCGCGTCTCCGAATACGCCACGCGCATCGGCGCCCGGCTCGGCCTTCCGGCCTCGCAGCTCGAAGACATCCGCGCGGCCGGCCTGCTTCACGAGATCGGCACGCTCGACGTCAGCCGCGACCTCCTCGCCAAGGCGGCAGGATGCGCGGGCGGCGACCACACCGGTATGGAGGGGCACTCCGGGGGCCAGGCAACCATCGAAGCCCTCGGCGCCTCGCTGCACCGCGTGATTCCGATCGTGCTCGCGCACCACAGCCGCGTCGACGGCACCGGCCCTCACGCGACCGCCGGGGAGGCGGCTCCGCTCGAAGCGCGCGTGATTGCGGTGGCCGACACCTACGATTCGCTGACGAGCGCGCGGCCGTATCGCCAGGCGATGTCGCCCTTCGATGCCAAGAGCATCATCGAGAAAGGGGCCGGCACCGACTTCGACTCCAAGGTGGTCGAGGCGTTCCTGACCGCGTTCCGCTGCGGCGAGCTCGACTCCCGCACCACCGTGGCTGTCGCCTAGTGTAGCTATCGACTACCATCGCCAGATGGCGGCGACGCGTCAGCCCGTCGTTTTCATTCCGCACGGCGGCGGCCCGTGGCCGTTCGTCGAGATGGGCTTCCCGCGTGACGACGTGGACAAGCTCGCAGGCTACTTGCGATCGGTCCGTCACGTTCCACCGGTACCGCCGCGCGCCTTGCTCGTCGTGTCGGCGCACTGGGAGGCGCCGGTGGCAACGGTGATGACCGCGGAGCGCCCGCCGATGCTCTACGACTACTACGGGTTTCCGCCGGAGTCGTACACGCTGACCTGGCCGGCACCGGGCTCGCCGCCGCTGGCGGCTCGAACACGGACCTTACTCGAGGGCGCGGGATTCGCCACCGCGGCCGACCCGTCGCGAGGCTACGACCACGGCACCTTCGTGCCGCTGAAGCTCACCTATCCAGACGCCGACGTTCCGGCCGTGCAGCTCTCGCTCAAGGAGGGGCTGGACCCGGCTGAGCACATCGCGATCGGGCGGGCTCTTCAACCCCTGCGCGACGAGGGCGTCTTCATCGTCGGAAGCGGGATGACGTTCCACAACCTGCGGGCGTTCCGCGATCCGCGCTCGGCCCCGGTGTCGGAGGCGTTCGACGCGTGGCTGCGCGAGAGCATGGCGCTCGAGCCGGGCGCGCGCAACGCTCGCCTCGAGCGCTGGACGTCGGCGCCCGCGGCTCGCGCCGCCCACCCCCGCGAGGAGCATCTGATTCCGCTGATGGTCGCGTCGGGCGCGGCCGGCGACGACGCGGCGCTGGTGGCCTTCAACGACACCTTCACCGGCCTCCGGCTGTCCGCCTATCACTTCGGAACGTAAGGGCCGCCTTCAGGCGGCCGGCCCGCGAAAGCCGGCTCCCACGTACTATCGCGGTCGCTCGAACGTATCCGAGAACGCAGCGCGGTCGAAGACGACGTAGTTGATGGCGAACTGGTCCGACGTCGCCGTCGCGCCGCCTGGAGCAGCTTCGGCCACAACGCCCGCCGGCGATTCGATCAGCACCTTGATTCGCACCACGGTCTTGGACGGATCCCACTTGTCGCTGTCGCTGAGCCGGATCTGCGTAATCCTCGGCGCGTCGGCTCTGGCGATCGGCGCCGTCACACTGAGCTCGTCGCTGAAATCGCCGGCCGGGTCGTAGCTCCACACCACCCGCGCGCGGAGCCCCTCGAGCGGCGTGCGGTAGCGCAGCACCACGTTGTCGAAATAGCGCGACGGCGCATTGAACGACGGGCTCGTCAGTGCGAACCCGGCGGCGCGCGGAATGCGCATCTCGTCGCGCAGCCCCTCGGTGACGATCGACGGCAGCGCCGCCAGCGACTGGTCCCACGACCACTGCTGGAACGCGTCCTTCTGGGCCCATTCGAGCAGCGCGTTGTTGCCGAGGAACAGTTGCTTGGCCTGTGCGCCGATGTCGCCGGAGCTCAGGCCGCGATCGGTGATCGCGCGGCCGATGCCGAGCAGGCTCTCTACCAGGGCGCCCTTCACGGTCTTGCTGGTCGCGCTCTGGGCGCAGGGCTGCGACGCCGAGCGGCCGTCGCTCTGCAGATACGGATTGTGGACGTAGGTGCCGCCGAAGTTTTCGATCCGCACTTGCGTGGGATAGGCCTTGAGCGGATCGCGGAACCAGTCGCCCATGGCGATCCTGTCGCTCACCTGGTCCCATCCCCATGGCGGCTTGGCGGCGCAGCCGCCGATCGGTCCGTTGAAAGCGCTCCCCACGTTCACCGTTTGGCCGTCGGCCATCACGTAGGGCTCGGCGCAGCAGAACAGCTCGCCCACGTCGAAACGCCGCGCCCACAGGGTGTCCTCGATCGACACGAGATCGTAAGTAGCTTGGGGATCGCGATTGCTCTGGGGCACCGACGCGTGCCCCGTGTAGCGGTAAACGATGCCCGGAAACAAGCCCACCGAACCCGCGACGGCGCGGCTCGCCGACGTGACGCCGTGCCCTTCGGCCTCGACGAAGACCGCGGGGCGGCCGTCGACGAACGTCATCGAGCCATCGAGCCTGAGGCTTCCGGCCGACACCCGGCGATTGTCCGGGTTGTCGTACTTGAAGAAGACGTCGTGGGCCAGCGTCTCGAGCAGCACCGCCTTGCCGAAGGGCGTCCCGTCCTTCTCGACCGTGACCGTGAGCCCTTCCATGTCGTTCTCGTGCTCGGACTTCGGCGCGAAGCCTTCATAGGGGCGCGCGGTGTAGTCACGCGCGTGATAGAAGGCGTAGGTGATGAAGTAGTGGCTCGTCGACTCGATCACGCTGAAGTAGACGTGACCGGGCAGGTCGTAGAGATAGGCGTTGCGCCAGTTGTTGTCGCCCTTCCAGTCGCCGTCGTAGTCGAACTTCGTGATGAAGTCGAGCACCGTGGATCGGCTCTCCTGAAAGACCACGGGCGCGTAGTGTTCGGCCACGCGGCGGTGGTTCTCGTCGGCGGCGGCAGCCGCCGCGGCCACGCCAAGCAGCAGCGCGCACGCAAGAGACAGAGCCCGCATGCGCGGGATCGTACCTGATCCCCTCCTACGACGGCGCCGGTCAGCGCCCGAGCTGGATGCCGACCGTCGCGCCCACCCGAGTGTGCAGTTCCCACCCGAACCGCGCCTCGCCGCCAACATAGATGCGCGGCGACACCCACACCCGCGCCCCGCCCCCGGCCGTGAAGGCGCCCTCGCTGCTGGCGAAGCTGTTGGGACCGAAGCGGTCGAAATGGCGGAGGAAGCCCGCGCCGCCCAGGACGTAGGGCACCACGCGTCCTGCACGCGGCGGGGCGAAGCGCACCAGATCCCAAGTCACGTTACCGGTCACGAACAGGTCGCGGTCGAATCGTGGGCCGATCATGTAGGTGATCTCCGGACCGACGCCGAGGCGCGGGGTCACCTGCCATCGAGCCGCGCCCCCGAAGACGCCGTGGTCGATCGTCGCGTCGTCCACGAAGCCGGCGTAGCCACCGGTGAACTCCACCGCCGGGGCCGGCGACTGCCCGAACGCCCGCCCGGGCAAGACCAGGCACCCACCGGCGAGCAGGGCCAGCGTCGCCAGGAAGCACCCGGCCCGCCCGGCGGGTCGGCCTCGCCCCACCAGTCCCAACAGTCCGGCGTGTCCTGCCAGCCCTCCCTGCCTCATACTCTCCTCCCTCCCTCAGGTGCCGGAACCGATCGAATCGGCTCACGTGCCGGCTCATCGAGGACCGAAACGGGTTTCGGCGCCCGTAAGCGCGGGGGCGGGGGATCGCCGTAATTCGGGCTGATGTCGAGGCGAATACGTGGCAGGGATTCTGCTGGGTGCGCGCTGGCGGCGTATCGCCAGGCAGACGATCACAACGCAGGCGGGGTTCGCCTGCCTCCAGAAGGAGTGGACTCCATGAGGAAAGCACTACACGTGGGCGCAGCCATCGCGGCGGCCCTGTTCGTCAGCGCGTCAGCGGCATCGGCCCAGGTCGTCGTGGCCACGGCGACGCTCGGCGGCGGCGAGGAAACGCCGATTCTGCTGTCGGGTGCCGCTGGCACGGCCGAAGTGGCCGTGGACACCGTGGCCAGGGAGTTCGTCGTCACGCTGCGAATCTTCAACGTCCCGACCACCACCACCGCCGGCCACATCCACGTGGGTTCGAGGGGCATCGCGGGCCCGGTGGTCATCGACTTTCCCGGCATCGCCGGGCGGCTCGGCGACTTCGCCACCTCTTTCCGCGTGGGCCAGGCCGCGTTCCGCCCGAACGCGGCGATCGGCATCAACACGATCGACGACGTCGTCCAGGCCGTGCTCAACGGCAACGCCTACGTGAACATCCACAGCACCACGAATCCCGGCGGCGAGATCCGCGGACAGCTGGTGCCGCGGAATCCGTAGCGCGCTGCGCGCGCTCGACGGACAGGTGGGACAGGTAGGACTGGTGGGAGAAAGCGTCATTCCTACCCGTCTTACCTGTCTTACCCGTCCTACCTGTCCTACAATGGGCGAACTGAATCCATCGCCCTCTCCTGATCGGGTCGCCACCCTCTGGCGGCTGGAATGGAACGACGAGCGGCTGCTGTGCGCCGTCTATCGGGGCACCGCCGGGCTTCAACTCTGCGTCGAGTCTCCAAGCGGCATCATCGCGTCGGAACGCTTTGCGCTCCGGCCGCGCGCGGTGGCACGCGTGCGCGCCCTCCGCGACTCGCTGCTGCGCCGCGGCTGGCGCGAGACACCGGCCGCGAACAGCTAGTCGAGGCGGCGCCTCAGACCTTCTGCAGCGTCAGGAAATTCGATGGGCCGGAGCCGAGCTCCGGGCTCATGCTCACGACCACGATCGCCGATCCGGCGGGTACGACGCCGGCGGCCACCAGCGTCGCACCGATCCGCCCCGCGGCCACGGCGATGTCACCGGACAGATCCGCCATGAGCGGCACCACACCCCACGACAGCGCCAGCCGCCGGAACACCGGCATCCGATCGGTGGCGGCGACGACCGTCGTTGCCGGCCGCAGCGCCGACAGCAGCGCGGCGGTCTTGCCGCCCCGCGTCACCGCGACGATCGCCGACGCCTGACCCCGCTCGGCGAGCGTGACGGCAGCCTCGCAGATGGCCTGGCCATGGGGTGCGCGCACGTGGACCTCTTCGAGACGCACCCGCGGAGCCGGCATCTGCTCGGCATCGCGCAGCACCAGGTCGAGCGTCTCGATCGCCTTGACGGGATAGCTGCCGACAGCCGTCTCGCCGGCCAGCATCACCGCGTCCACGCCGTCGCCCACCGCGTTGGCCGCGTCGCTGACCTCGGCGCGGGTGGGGCGCGGCTCCTTGATCATCGATTCGAACACCTGGGTGGCGACGATGACGGGCACCGCCAGCGCGCGGGCGCGGCGCGTGATGTCCTTCTGCACCCGCGGCACCGTCTGCAGCGGCAGCTCGAGCCCGAGGTCGCCGCGCGCCACCATCACCGCGTCGCAGACGCGCAGGATCTCGTCGAGCGACGCGATTGCCTCTGGACGTTCCAGCTTGGCGACCAGCGGCATGTCGGGAGCGCCTGCGTCGCTCAGCGCCGCCCGCGCCTGGCGCAGGTCGCCGGCGCTCAGCACGAAGCTCATCGCCACGAAATCGACGCCGGCACTGACGCCGAACGCCAGATCGGCCTTGTCCTTGTCGGTGAGACCGGACGACGGCAGCGGCACGCCGGGCGCGTTGATCCCCTTGTGCTCGCCGAGCACGCCGCCATCCACCACCTTGGTGCGGATCTGCTGGGCGTCGCTGTCGAGAACCTGCAGCTGGATTCGCCCGTCGTCGAGCAGAAGCGTGTCGCCCGGCTTCACCAGAGACGGCAGGTATTCGTAGCTGGTGGCGACGCGCCCGGGAGCGCCGAGGAAGCTGCCGACGGCAATCACCATGTCGTCGCCGGCGGCCAGCGCGATCGGCGTGTGGTCGCGCAGCAACCCGGTACGGATCTTCGGACCGCTGAGGTCCTGCAGCAGCGCCACGCTGCGGCCGGCCGCGGCGGCCAGCGAACGGATGCGGGCCACGACCTGGCCGTGCGCGTCGTGCGATCCGTGCGAGAAGTTGAGACGGAAGACGTCGACGCCGGCGGCGATCAAATCGCGCAGAGCCGCTTCGCTGCTCGTCGCCGGGCCGACCGTCGCGATGATCTTCGTGCGTCGCATGCCGGCTCCCACTGTACAGGAGCCTTTGGCCTTTAGCCTCTGGCCTCTGCCCTTGGCGTTCTTCCTTGAGCCCTGAGCCCTGAGCCCTGAACCCTGAGCCCTGAGCCCGTCTATTTCATATACCAATGCGCCGACAGCGTGAGCGACGCGCCGCCGAGCGAATCGTCGGCAAACGGCGTCCGATACCAATGGTATCCGACGTCGGCGCTCAGCCCGAGGCGCGGCACGGCCGACAGCGTCACCTCGCTGCCGCCGAACAACTGCGCCGACATGCCGGTCTCGGACAGCGGCACTCGGGTGAGCGGATCGGTCATCGACGAGCGCATGACGTGTGCGCCGACGCCGGCATAGGGACGCACCCAGGTCCGGTCCGAGACGCGATCGCGGAAGGCGTAGAGCACCCGCGGCCCGAACTGCGTAACCGAGGTCGGTGTCAGGAACAGATCGTTCGACATCGAGTAGCGCGTCAGGTCGAACTGGACACCGACGTGCTGCGACCGAGACCAGCCGCGTGCACTGAAGCCGGCGCCGAAGGCCGAACCGCCGATCTGGCCGCCCATGCCGATGCGGTGGATCGGCGCCACGTAGCCGATGGGCACCGCGGCCGCCTGCGACCGCACAGCTTGACCGCTCTGAGCGGCGGACACGCGCGAGGCAGGCAACGGCGCCGGATGCGGCGACGCGGCCGGCGCGGACGCGGCGATGATCGGCGCAGCGGCCGGCACGGCCGGTCCCAGCACGCTGAGCGTGCCCGCGTTCTTGCGAATGTAACCGACGCCCTCGGCCGCTTTCGGCCACGGTACCTTCACCCAGCCACCCACGTCGCGGGTCACTTCGAGCGTCGTACCCTGCGTGGCTTCGCCGATCACCGGGCTCACGTTCGTCGGCGCCTTGTAGACGCTGACAGTTGGCGTGCTCACGGTGAAGTGCCGCACCTGGGCACTCACCCCGGACGCCTGGACACACAATGCGACGGCTGTCGCGATCCACGTGCGAGTCATGTCATCCCTCCTGCGCCTGCTCCGGTCGAACGCACGGGCGGTCGCCCGCGGCCGCCGTGCAGCCCCGGGCACATCGCCCGGCGGCCGGCACCGAGCAATGACGATTCCGTCGTGCCGAAAACAACCGTGGTACCGATCGGGCCGGGAAACCGCGTCAGGCAGGGGTACGAGCAAACGGCGTGCTGGCCGGGGACTCCGCCTTGATTCGGGGAGGGCATAATGGCGCCATGCCACCCGTGATCACCGCTTCCGTCCGTCTGGGAACCGACCGGCTGCTCGAGTCGCGGCGGCTTGTCGGAGCGCGCGTAGGGATCGTCTGCAATCACGCGTCGGTGGATCGCGGGTTCGCGCACATCGTCGATCGTCTGGCGGCGGCCGACGGCGTGACCCTCGGCGCGATCTTCGGCCCGCAGCACGGCTTCCGCTCCGACGTGCAGGACAACATGATCGAGACGCCGCACCGCGACGACCCGGGGCGGCGCGTGCCGGTGTTCTCGCTCTACAGCGAGACACGCGAGCCGACCGCGGACATGCTGCGTGGTCTCGACGTCCTGGTCGTGGACCTGCAGGACATCGGGGCCCGCATCTACACCTACATCTACACGATGGCCAACTGCCTGCGCGCGGGCGCGCGCCACGGCGTGCGGGTGGTCGTGTGCGACCGGCCCAACCCGATCAACGGCGTGGACGTCGAGGGCGCGGCGCTCGCACCGGGATTCGAGTCGTTCGTCGGCCAGTTCCCGATCCCGATGCGCCACGGCCTGACGATCGGCGAGCTGGCGCGCCTGTTCAACGCCGAATTCGCGCTGGGTGCGGAGCTCGAGGTCGTGGAGATGGAGGGCTGGCGGCGCGAGATGTTCGCCGGCGAGACCGGCCTGCCGTGGGTGATGCCGTCCCCGAACATGCCGACGCTCGACACCGCGGTGGTCTATCCGGGCACGGTGTTGTTCGAGGGCACGCTTCTCTCGGAGGGGCGCGGGACGACGCGCCCCTTCGAGCTGGTCGGCGCGCCCGGCATCGAGGCCGAGCGCTTCGCGCGCGAGATGAACGAGCTGAGGCTGCCAGGGGCCTTCTTCCGGCCGGCGGTATTCGAGCCCACCTTCCAGAAGCACGCGAAGCAGCCGTGCGGCGGTTGTCAGATACACGTGACCGACCGGCGCGCGTTCAAGCCCGTGCTCACCGGCGCCGCGCTCATCGCGATGTTCCATCGCGCCACGCCAGGCCGGCCGCTCTGGCGGCAGCCGCCCTACGAGTACGAACACGAGAAGCTCCCGATCGACATCCTCGCGGGATCGCCGCAGTTCCGTCAGCAGATCGAAGCGGGAACGGACGCGGGGCGGATGGCCGAGAGCTGGGCCGCCGACGAGCGCGCGTTCAGGGACCGGCGCGCGCCTTACCTTCTCTACTGAGACGTGGGGAGCCGGGCCGTCAGACCCGGCGGTTCGATGGGCCTACTTCGTAGCCGGCGACGGTTCGTCGGGCGGGAACACGTAGGTGCCGGGGATGGCTGGCGGGAAGATGTGGATGCGCTTCTTGAAGCGCCAGCCTTGCGCCGTCTTCACGTAGACGTCCTGGTAGCCGCCCACGTGGCCGGTGTGGGTGCCGTCGCCCGTGATGCCCTGTACGCCCGGATACACCAGATAGCTCTTGCCGATGGCACCTTCGGGCGACGCCTCGATCACGGCGTTCACCGTCATGTGCGTCTGAATCGGGTTCTCGCGCGACGCCGTCTGCAGCTTCTTGCACCCCTGTTTGCCACCGCCCGCGGCCTCCGCGAGCTGCTCACGGCCCACCGACTTCCGGCCGCCAACGCCCCAGTAGAAGATGCCGTCTGGCGTGTACAAGTCGGCGTAGTCGTAGCCGTTGTTGGAGCAGGTGTCGAGCGCGAACGCGTACTTGTTCAGCAGTTGCTGGATCTCGAGGATGTCGAGCGCCGTAAGCGGCGTGACCGGCCGCGCCGCGGGCTGCTGCGCCGAGGCCACGCTGGCGGTGAGCAGGAGGAGGCCGAAGACCAGCGTTCGTAGAGGCAGGTCTTCAGACCTGGCTGGGCGGAAGGGAATTGAGGTCTGCACGGTGGCAATCCTAGAGGGCCGCCACCGTGAGATCAAGCACCCGGACCGTAGCGCCGGGCTCGGCCGCGTCCGTAATACACTCGCCCCGTGCCGCTCAGCGTGACCATCGGCCTGTCGCTGCTCACGCTAGCCGTGCTCGCCGCCCAGGCGCCGGGTACGGCGCGGCAGCCCGAGGACCGGTTCGTCACCTCGGACGGCCTTCGCATCCACTATCTGGACTGGGGGAACCCGTCGGCGCCGCCGTTCGTGATGCTGCACGGCATCGATCGGATTGCGCGGACCTTCGACCACGTCGCGCCACACTTCACGGACCGCTACCACGTCATCGCGATGGACCTGCGCGGGCACGGCGACTCCGGCTGGGATCCCGAAGGGCGCTATCTGGTCGAGGACCACGCCGGCGATCTCGAAGGGCTGGTGCGCGCGCTCGGCCTGCGCAACATCACGCTGTGGGGCAACTCCACCGGCGGCCGCGTCGTGCAGGTGTTCGCGGGGCTGCATCCCGAACTCGTGGCCGCGGTGATTGCCGAGGACGTCGGGCCGGAGCGGCCGCGGTCGATTGCCGACGCCTACGCGCGCCGGGTCAAGCAGGAGGAGAACGGGTGGAGCGGCCCCGACGAGCTGCTGGCGCAGATGCGAGCGAACCCGCAGCCGCTGCCCGCCGCGGTGCTCGAACCGTACGTGCGATACGGCACGAAGCGGCGCGAAGACGGGCGTCTGGTATGGAAGCGCGACCCGAATCTGGTCAAGGGATTCGTCGAGACCGAACTGTGGCGCTACGTCCGCGCCGTCAAGGCGCCGATCCTCTACGTGCTCGGCGGCCGCAGCACCATCGTGCCGGCGGCGACGCAGGAGGAGCTGAAGAGGGCGCTGCCGCAGGTGCGCATCGTCACCATGCCCGGCCTCGGGCACTACCCGAGCGACGAACAGCCCGGCGAGTTCGTCAAGATCGTGGACGAATTCCTCCGGAGGTGAGGCGTTCTGGCAAGTTACGGCCCGGAGCCGACTCGGAGTGTGCAAGGAGGGTTCTCCAGGCCTCCGGCTCGACGCCGCGGAAAAACTCCTCGCAGGGCCTCGTCGTTTTTCATCTGACGCTGGCGTTCGCGGCGCTCGCAGTCGGCCAGGAGAACCCTCCTTGCCCACCCCGAGGCGGCGACCTGCGCAGTGCGATGCGCCCGGCCATCACGAGGGTCCTTCCGCGAACGCGTTCGAGCCGTGCCGATCAACTCCACGCGCGCGCACGAGAAGGCTGAGGGGACCAGCGAGGTTTGAGCCCGCCGAGAGGCGGGCGATTCTCGCGGCCAGCGGACTGCCGCCATCGCAGTGCGCGCCGGCGCGGCGAGCCGCGTTCCGCGGAAGGACCCTTGTGATGGCCGGGCGCAGACCCGCCGGGCAGGTCGAAGGCC
>DATMDI010000007.1:0-2764 GCA_035557875.1 Vicinamibacterales bacterium | reverse complement strand
CACGGTGAGCGTCGTCCGCGGAGCGCCACCGCCAGACGCCGCACCCAGCACCTGTGCCAGAGTGCCGGTCCCGCGACCCAGACTCCGCTCCAACGCCTCCGCGCGTAGAGCGTCGTTCTGCGACGCGTCCAGGTTCCACAGGTGCACCACGTTGAGGCCGGACTCCGGCCCGACGGCGGTCAGCACCCGCCGATAGTGCTCGGGATTGTCGGGGTCGATCTGAAACGTCCCGCCGTCGCGACGGAACTCGCCCGAGGCTTCGAGGGTGGCCACTGCCATTCCCGAGGTCCGAAGCACATTCGCCAGCGCCGCGCCGACACCGCCGATGTCGCACAGCAGCAGCCACTCTCCGGCCACGGGCGTCTGTGACTGGGCCGGGCTCGCCTGCCAGGCCAGCTCGTAGACTTCCGGTCCCCCGGTGCGTTCGCGTGGCTGCTCGACTTCGCTGGAGCGCTCGGGCTCGGCGAGCGACGGTACGTGCTTCAGCCAGTACTCGCGGCCGCCAAAAGCATAGGCGGGCACGGTGACGCGGGCGCGCCGATACGGGGCGTCGAAGCCATGCCAGTCCACGTCCATGCCTCGCTCGTACAAGCGGGCCACGCCATCCAGCATGGTGGCCCACTCGTCCGCGCCCCGGCGCAGCGACGGCACCCACGCCGACGCGGACTCGTCGGCCACGCACTGCCGGCCCATGCCCACCAGCACCGGGTGCGGACCGATCTCCACGTAGGCGTCCACGCCCTGGCGTTCGAGCACCTGCATGCCGGTGACGAAGCGCACCGGATCCATGACCTGCCGCAGCCAATAGCCGGGTTGCGTGAGGTCGTCGCGGCCAATCGTGCCGTCGACACACGTCACGAGCGGCGTGCGGGGCGGCGTCAGCCGGATGCCGCGCACCACGCGCTCGTAGTCGCTCAGCATCGGCTTCATCAACGGCGAGTGGAAGGCGTGCGACACCGTGAGCGCCTTCGTGCTGATGCCCTCGGCGTTCAGCCGCGCGGAGATCTCGGCGACCGCGGTGCCAGCGCCGGAGATGACCGTCTGTCCCGGTGAGTTGACGGCGGCAATCGACACCAGCTCACGTACGCCTTCGATGGCGGCGCGCACGCGCGACTCGTCGGCCATCACGGACGTCATGAGGCCGCCCGCCGGCAGCGCCTGCATCAGGCGCCCGCGCGCCGCGACGAGGGTCAGCGCGTCCTCCAGCGTCAGGCCGCCGGCCACGCACATGGCGGCAATCTCCCCGACGCTGTGCCCCATCACCACCGAGGGCGTGACGCCCCACGATTGCCACAACCGCGCCAGCGCGTATTGCAGCGCGAAGAGCGCCGGCTGCGTATAGCCGGTCAGGTTCAGGAGCTCGGAGGCCTGGCTGCCTTCGGGTGCGAACAGGACGTCGCGAAGAGGCCGCTCGAGGACATCGTCCAGCCCGAGCGCACACCGGTCGATCGCTTCCCGGTACACGGGCTGCGTCTCGTAGAGGTGACGGCCCATGCCGGCGTACTGCGAACCCTGGCCGGTGAACAGGAAGGCGATCGTCGGGGCTCGATCGGCCGAACGGCCGGGCGTGCCGCCGCGAAGCGCGCGAAGCAGGCCATCGGGACTCGAGGCGACGAACGCCGCACGGTGGCTGCCATGGCGCCGGCCGGTGTTGATGGCAAAGCACGCGTCGGCGACGCCAAGATCCCGAGAGCGCTCGACGAAGGCCGCGACGCTCTGCACCTGCCGTGCGAGCGACGCCTCGCTCAGCGCGGAGAGTGCCAGCACGTGAGCGGGGCGCTCGGGCACGTCGCGCGGCAAGGGTTCGAGTCCTGACGGCGGCTCCTCGACAATGAGGTGGGCGTTTGCGCCGCCGACGCCGAACGAGTTGAGGCCAGCCCGTCGCGGCACCGGCAGGAGCTGCCCGTCCACGCGCATCATCGGACGAACCCAGTCGGTCAGCTCGCGCTGCACCTCGAACGGGAGCTCGGCGAACGGAATCTGCGGGCTCGGCCGGGGCGACGTCCGCGACGGAACGAGCGCCTGGTGCCTGAACTGCAGCAGGATCTTGATGAGACCCAGGATGCCGGCTCCGGCCTCGAGATGCCCCACGTTCGGCTTGATCGAACCGAGCGCGCAGGTGTGTGCGATCGACACGCCCGGTTCGTACAGCGCCGGATCGGCATACGCCAGCGCCAGGCCCCGAACCTCGATCGGGTCGCCCAGCAAGGTGCCCGTGCCGTGGGTTTCGATGTACGACACCGTACGGGGGTCGACGGCGGATACCTGCAGGCAGCGCCGAATCGCCTCGGCCTGCGCCACCGGATTGGGCGCCGTGAAGCCGACGGTTCCGCTGCCGGTGCTCAGGCCCGTGCCCTTGATGACGCCGTGGATGCGATCTCCCCGCGCCAGTGCATCGGCGAGCGGACGCAGGACGACCACGCCCGCCCCTTCGCCGAGCACGGTGCCGTCGGCGTCGGCGCCGAACGGCTCGCACGATCCTCGCGTCGACAGGATCCCCAGCCGTCCCAACGAGGCAAAGCGGTCGGGATCGAGAATCAGGTTCACGCCGCCGACCACGGCGACCTTGCATTCACCGGTCTTCAGCGCGCTGCACGCCAGGTGGAGCGCGGTACCGGACGACGAGCAGGCGGTCTCGACCGCGAAGCTCGGGCCGTGGAAATCGAGCAGCTGCGAGAGCCGGTTGGCCAGGCTGAAGCCTTCCCAGCAGCGATACGGGCCGGCGGCGGCCCTGGAACCGGCGTTTGCGCGGTAACCGTAGTCG
>DATMDI010000006.1:0-11125 GCA_035557875.1 Vicinamibacterales bacterium | reverse complement strand
ATCACCCGCGCCGGCGCGACGCGGCGCCTGGCCATGAACCCCGTGATCATTACCGTTCCTCCTTGGCCGCCGGCCCGTTCACCGTGCGGTAGACCGCCTCGACGAACGCGTCCGTCGTCCAGAACCCTTGGGCCGCGCCGTAGCGGCCCTCGTAATCGCGCACGAGACGCGCCGCCTTCACCTCGGCGAGCGTCTGCTTCTTCTTCGCTGCGTCCGCGAACCGGTCGCGGATGATCGTGGACATGTCGCGGTATTCAACCACGTCTGCCTCGTCGGCGAGCCGCCCGTGCCCGGGAATGACGAACGTGCCGCCCTCCTGCTTCCTGCGCGGCACGGTGACGTCGATGATGCGGTTGAGCGCCGCGACCACGCCCTTGATCGAGCCGCCCTGAGCGGTGTTGACGACCGGGAACGTGGTGTTGACGTAGAGATCGCCCGCCACGAGCACGTCCGACTTGCGGAAGAACACCATCACATCCCCGTCGCTGTGCGCGTTGGGCACGTGAATGAGCTGCACCGCCTCGTCGTTGAAGAACAGCTCGTGCTGCAGGCCGAAGAAGGTCTCGGCCGGCGTGGCCTGAACGGGCAACGGCGGCTGCACCTCCGCCAGCCGGTTGCCGGCGTTCTCGTGCGCGATGATCTGCGCGAAGTTGGCCGCCGCCTGCCCCGCCTGGCCGGCGAAGTTGCCGGCGATGATCGAGCGGCCGGCCGCGGCCACCTTGGCGTTGCCGCCGGTGTGATCGGGGTGCGCATGCGTGTTGATGATCCAGCGGATCGGCTTGTCGCCGGCGAGCCGCTTCACCTCGGCAATCATCGGCTCGGCCAGCGCCTCGGTCATGGTGTCCACGACCAGAACGCCGTCGCTGCCGATCTGCACCGCGGCGTTGACGAAGCCGCCGACCAGCATCCAGACGTTGCCCTGGACGTGCAGCGACTGCACGGCGGCCGGCGCCGCGTTGCCGGCGCCGCCGGCCGCGGGTCCGCCCCGCCCCTGTCCCGACAGCACGACGGCCGCGCCCGCGACCAGCGCCGCCAGGCAGGCCACGTGCCGCATCGTCCCCGATCCCCCCGGCCCTCGTCTGCCAGCGCGCACGCTACTGGGCCCCGGCCTTCTTCATGAACTCGGGGAGCGCCGTCTCGGCGCCCCCGCGCGTCGCCTCGATGGAGATCTTGAACTTCTTCGCGTAGTCGTTGAGGAACGGGTTCTGGCCCGGCAGGTGGTGCGGCACGTCTCCGGCCTCACGCGGCACTTCCACGGCCGGACTGCACGGGTACGGCGCCATCGTGACCTGATCGGTGAGCTGGAAGCCGTTGGTCTTGATGAGCGGCTCGCTCAGGTAATACGGGTCCTCGATGATGTAGACGTGCGTGAGGTAGTTGCCGTGGCGGATGAAGCGCTCGGTCATCGTGGCCTTGTCGCTGAGCGCCAGCCCGTTGCGGCGGATCCAGCCCGCCTTCAGGTGGGTCGTTTTCACCACCAGCACGTTGTTGTCCCACTCGCCGGTCGAAAAGCCCTGCCAGGTGTGGGCGGCGAACTCGGGCGGATGCGGACGGCCGTCCATCCACACCTCGCGCTCCTGCTCCTGCCACTGGATGTGGGTGATGAGCCGGACCATCTGCTGCGTCGCGTCGTTGTAGACCGGCGTGATGCGCAGGTTGCCGACGCCGCGGAAGCCGTAGGTGGAGGGGTGCGGCTTGCACTGATGTTCGGGCAGCGTCAGCAGCGAGGCGTCCCACGACTCCGCGCGCAGACGCTCGGCATCCGTGATCGGCAGCCCGCTGTAGTCGCCGACTTCCGGTCCGGGGATGCGTTCGACCTGGTCTTCGTGAAAGATCGGCGCCCAGATGCCCGTGAGATCGATTTGCGCTGAAGCGACCGCCGGCAGGCCCACGCACAGTGCGGCCGCCAGGGCTACGGTAGTCACAGAGAAACGGCGCATGGGCCCTCCCCTCCGCCGAGCCGGATTCGCGAGGCGAAATCTTAGTGTGGCGCGCCGGGGTTGTCCATGCCGGTGATTCTGATGACGGTTATCAGAGGAGCGAATTCAACCTGACTCACCTGACCGAAGCATCAGGCGATCGCGTAGCGATCGCGCAGCACGTTGAGGTGGTGCCGCACGTGGCCGGCCATGACGTAGGCCAGCGCACGGACCGTGATCGGCTGGTTGTCGCCCTTGCCTCCAGCCTGCCACTGCGCGTCGTCCAGGCGGCGCAGCATCTCGAGGTTGGCGCGCCGCAGCAGCCCGAACTCGCCGGCAAGCCGCCGGAGGGGTGTGTCGGCGAAATGGCCGTGCGGCGTCCACGTCCCCTCGTCAAACCCCGGCAACGAGACGGCGTCGTAGCGGCTGAAGGTGAGCGCGCGATAGGCGAACACCCGCTCGGCATCGCAGACATGTCCGAGCAGTTCGCGCACCGACCACTTGCCGGGCGCGTAGGCGAACGTCTCCCGCGACGGGTCGAGGCCCGCGGCCAGCCCCTCGATCAGCGCCACCTGCGGCTCGAGCGCCGCAAAGACGTCGTCCTCGGGCACGAGCGACACGTACTTGTGGAAGTACTCGGGGTAGTCGGAGGCAGCAGGTCTCATTGTCGAATGCGCCTGATCGCCGGCGGGTCAAAGACCCGCTGCGACATATTGGGTCTCAGGGAACGTAGGCGACGCCCCAGGGCCGGTTGCCGACGGGCACCTTGGCCTTCACGGTGCGCGTCGCGAGATCCACGATCGACACGTCGTTCGAGGGGCCGTTGGCGGTGAACACCAGCTTGCCGTCGCGGGACACGGCGATGCCCCACGGCCGATCGCCGACCTCGATGAAGGCCACGGGCTTGTTGGTGGCGGTGTCGATCACGACGACGTTCTTGCCGCGCCCGGTCGAGATGAACACCTGCGAGCCGTCCGGCGATGCGGCGCCGCCCATCGGACGAATCAGCTCGCCCGTGAGCTGGATCGTCGCCAGGACCCGGTGTTTCTGCGCGTCCACGACCGCGACCGATCCGCCATTCTCGGACGTGACGTAGGCGCGGCTGCTGTCGGGCAGGAACGTCGTGGACCGCGGCCGCGGTCCCACTTTGAAAGTGGTGACGAGCTTGAGGGTGGCCACGTCGATGACGGCCACGTGTCCGTCTTCCTCGGAGGTCACGTACACCACGCCGCCATCGGGCCGCAGCTCGACGCCTTCAGGCTCGCCGCCCACCTTGAAGGTGGCGAGCTCGTGGCCGTCGACAACCGAGAGCGCAGTGGCCAGCCCGGTGTCCTCGTTGGCCACGAACAGCCGCTGGCCGTCGTTCGTGATCGCCGTCTGTTCGGGGTCCGAGCCTGCCTGCAGGACCCGCAGCAGTTTGAGGTCCTTGATGCTGACTACGCCGATGCCGTCGGCTTTCTTGTCGGCCGGGGGGAGCGTCTTCTCGTCCACCCCCGGGGGCGCGATCGGCGAGCCGCTCAGCGCCACGAAGAGCTGAGTGCCGTCGGGGCTGACACGGATCCCTCGAGGCCTCTTGCCCACGGGAATCGTCGCCACCGTCTTCTGAGTCGCCACGTCCACGACGCTGATGTCGCCGCCGCTCTCATTGGTGACGAAGAGGCGGCCAAGCGACGAAACCGCCGGGGCGGTCTCCGGCGACGCGGACGGTCCTGGCGGCGCTTCGGCAGAGGAACATCCCCACGACAGGGCGACTGACAGCAGCAGGACAGCTCGACGCATGACTCCCCTTCTCTCCTCCGGCCCCTGAGGCCGGGGCGCCAGGAGAGATCACTATAATCCCCGGCCATTCCCACTTTGGCACTATTCATGGGCTTGGGAGCCTCCGGGCGGGCGGCCAGACGGCACGGCGCGCACGACTCATGGACCACACATGTCTGTCGTTGACTCCTTCGGGGGCGGGACGTACCATCCTCGAGTAGCGATGCGTTTCCCCGGCTGTCCGGCGTGTTGTTGTTGTTGTGCAGGCAAAGATTGCCTCCGCGCCGAGACGTCGTCCGTATGACCATTGCCGCCGACACGCAGTAACGGTTATCAGAAGGAAAACGAATCGAAGCCCGGGGGCGGCACCAACCGCACCGGGCTTTTTGCTTTTTCAGGAGCAGTTTCGTGACGGATCAGCTCATCGCGCTCATGGCCATCACGTTCGGCGCCGCGATCGTGAACGGCGCGCTCGGCTACGGGTTCTCGTCGATCACCGTACCGATCGCGCTGCTGTTCATGACCAACCGGGTGCTCAACCCGGCGCTCGTGCCGATCGAGGTGGTGCTGAACGCCTACGTTCTGTGGGTGAA
Organism: Vicinamibacterales bacterium; assembly: GCA_035557875.1. Taxonomy (GTDB): domain Bacteria; phylum Acidobacteriota; class Vicinamibacteria; order Vicinamibacterales; family UBA2999; genus DASYRM01. The sequence goes on along the minus strand of DATMDI010000006.1, from coordinate 6,855 downwards.
CCGCGAAGCGCTGTCGACGGTATGGCGGCGGGTGCTGCCGATCGTCATCGGCCTTGCGCCCGGCGTCGCGCTCGGCACCATGATGGTGTCGCGGGTCAGCCCCGACTGGCTGAAGTTCGTCACCTTCATCGTGCTGCTCCCGCTCATCCTGCTGCAGGCCGCGGGCTTCCGCCGGCCGATCAAGTCGGAGCGCGGCGGCGGCTTCGTCTTCGGCGGCGGCGTCGGCATCCTCTATTCGGTGACCACCATCTCCGGCCCGCCCCTGGCCGTGGCGCTGAGCAACCAGGGGCTCACGAAGAAAGACTTTCGCGCGGCGCTCGGGTTCATCCGCCTCGCCGAGTCGTCGCTCACCGCGGTGGCGTATTACTACGCCGGCCTCTACAGCGCAGAGAGCTTCGGCCTCATCCCCTACATCCTGCCCAGCATCGCCATCGGCGTCCCGATCGGCGCCGTGCTCATCCAGAAGATCCGCCCCGAAACCTTCCGCCGCGTTTGCATGAGTTTCGACGCGTGGATCGTCGGGTTTGGTCTCTCGACGCTGGTGCCGAAGCTCGGTCTCATCGAGGGTCCAAGCCGATGGCTGATTCTGGCCGGCGTCGGCCTGCTCGACACGTGGCTCCTCTATCGCTTCTTCACAGTCACGCTGCCGAAGCTCAAACAGGCCGATCCAGAGACGGCGGCCCGGCTCACCGACGAGCTCGCTCACGCTCCCGTCGCCGCCGAAACGCTGCGCGCCTGAAAAGAAGCGTATGGCCAGGCTAGAGGCAACAAGCCTCACGCGTACGGCGGGCGGAAGAAGGTCAGCAGCCGGCCCGCCGACATCACGCCGATCCACATCGCCAGCGACACCGCTCCGGCGACGCGCGCCCCGAACGGCGGCGCGCTGTCGGGCGGCAGCGCCTCCAGCCGGCGGAAGACCCGCGTGTAGAAGAAGACGACGTTCAGGCCGGCGACGAGCATGAACGTCATCTTGAAGCGGAACGCGGCGTTGAACAGGTACTGGTCGGGCGTTCCCGAGAGAAAGCAGAATCCCGTCGCGATGTTCAGCGTGTAGCCGGCGATGCCGAGCGGAATCAGGCGGTGCAGCGCCCCATACGGGATGCCGCGCGCGAAGCCGAGCAGCCGCAGGTCGAACAGGCCGATGGTGCCGATCAGCAGCGACATGCCGATGAAGTGCAGCGACTCCAGGATCGGCCACGCCCACTGCGAGTGGCGCACCCACGCCCCCAGCGCCGTGGTGCGGAGGACCGGTTCGATCGCCTGCAGGACGGAATCGAGCGTCATCCAACGAGATCCACGGTGAGCCGCGAATAGGTGTAGGCGAGCAGGCGTCCGGCGGTGATGCCCGCGGCCCAGATCACGAGCGACGCGATCGCCATCCGGCGCGCCAGCGGCGACATCGGGCCAGCGTCGCGGAGCTGCCGGCGCAGCGCCTGGGCCAGCACCAATCCGAGCGCGATCAGCAGCAGCTTCCCGTAGAAGAGCGGGTTGGTGAGCGCCTTGGTCGGATAGGCGATGAGGAGCAGGACCCCCGACAGCGCGTTCACCCAGAACCCCGCCCACATGATGACGTCGTAGCGGCGCAGGGTCGTCGGCGGCACGTCCGCGGCCAACCCGAGCACTCTGGCGTCGAGCGCCACGTTGGCGCCGACCAGGAACGCCAGACCGACGGTGTGCAGGATCAGCACGAACGGAAACGCCCAGAGTGACGGCGACTCCCGCAGCCAGGTGCTCAGGGCCGTCATTTCGATGGCGGCGAAGAATGGATCCACAGCAGACCGGGCGGCATGCTACGCCATTGCAGGCCGCGTGCGCCTGAAGACTTCCTGACTGTGTCGTCAGACGGCCGATCGATGGGAGTGGAGGCGCGGGAGGGATTCGAACCCTCGCAGAACGGCTTTGCAGACCGTCAGGAGTGGGCGTACAAACGTCGGGGCGGACCCTGAGGCCCGCCCCTCCGAGGCAACGTCCGCTTTCACCCGAACCTGTCAGAGCGCGGTGTCGGCGGTTGCCCAGGAGAGGAGCACGAGGCGTGCCGCCCTCAGGCGCCTCCCGCTGTGCGAGAAATGGCCGGGTTTAACCAATTCAGGGGGGTTGCCCACGGCTCCAATCCGGCCTTTTGAATTGGCCGGATCCGGTTTTTCGGATCCCGAAACCTGTCCGGCCTCCGGCCCCTGGCTCGAAGGCGACCTCTGGTGTCCCACTACACCCACCGGATTCGGATACCGGTGCCCGGAGCAAGGGACGAATCGACTCCATCGCTGATTTCGGCAATCATTGTGCGCTTACGGCATCTATATGGCCCCGCTTGGCGGGGCGGGGACGACCAGCGATGACCCAGTCACAATCCACACCCACCACTCTCCTCGGCCTGCTGACGGCGCCCGACGACCGGACCGCCCTCATTGCGCCCGAACAGGGCATCCGCATCACCTACGGCGGGTTGCGCAAACAGGTCCAGGACGTGGCGGCGGCGCTGGCGGCGGCGGGCGTGAAGCGCGGCGACCGGGTCGGCATGGCGATGCCGAACGGCATCCCGAACGTCGTCACGTTCCTGGCGGCCGCGATGGCGGGCACCGCGGCGCCGTTGAACCCCGCCTACAAGGAAGAAGAGTTCAAGTTCTACCTCGACGACACCAGTGCCAAGGTGCTGCTGCTGCCACCCGAAGGGATCGACGACGCCCGCCGCGCGGCCGGGAGTACCGTGCCGATCCTGACGGTGGAGATGGATGCCAGCGGCATCGTGTCCCTGTCGGGCACCGCCGCGGGTGCACCGGTGGCTGCGCCCGCGCTCGACGAGCCCGCGCTCGTCCTGCACACGAGCGGCAGCACCGGCCGGCCCAAGCGCGTGCCGCTGTCGCACGCCAACCTGTCGATCTCGGCCGGCAACGTCGCCCGCGGCTACGCGCTGTCGGACGACGACGTGTCTCTGTGCGTCATGCCGCTGTTCCACGTCCACGGGCTCGTGGCCTCGACGCTGGCCACGCTCGCGACCGGCGGCACCGTGGTCATTCCCGCCAAGTTCAGCCCACTCTCCTTCTGGGGCGTGGCGCAGGACGTCGGCGCGACGTGGTACTCCGCGGTGCCCACCATCCACCAGCTGCTGCTGGCGCGCGTCAAGCCGGGTGCGCCCAAGCCGGCCGGCGCATCCAAGCTGCGGTTCATCCGCTCGTGCAGCGCGTCGCTGCCGCCGCAGGTCATGCACGATCTGGAAGCGGCGTTCGGCGCGCCCGTGCTCGAGGCCTACGGGATGACCGAGGCCGCGCACCAGATGTCGACCAACCCGCTGCCGCCTGCGGCGCACCTGCCGGGGTCGGTCGGAATCGGCACCGACGTCAAGATCTCCATCAGGAACGCGGACGGGCAGGCCCTGCCGCCCGGCGATCGCGGGGAAGTCTGCATTCAGGGTCCCAATGTCATGGGCGGCTATGAGAACAACCCGGAGGCGAACGCCACCGCGTTCTTCGATGGCACCTGGTTTCGAACCGGCGATCAGGGCGTCCTCGACGAGAACGGTTACCTGACGTTGACGGGGCGCCTGAAGGAGATGATCAACCGCGGCGGCGAGAAGATTTCGCCGCGCGAGATCGACGAGGTGCTGCTGACGCATCCGTCGGTGGCCGAGGCGGTGTGCTTCGGCACGCCACATCCCACCTGGGGCGAGGAAGTGGCCGCGGCGGTACAGTTGAAGGAGCCCGTGTCGGAGGCCGACCTGCTGGCCTTCTGCAAGGAGCGTCTGGCCGACTTCAAGCGGCCGAAGAAGATCCACATCACCGAGGCCATCCCGCGCACCGCGACCGGCAAGATCCAGCGTCGCGTCGTGGCGCAGCACTACGCCCAGCAATAGTGAAGGACGGGAGCCAGTCGTCGTGAGGTTCGTCATCGCCGGCGCCGGCGCCATCGGCGGCTACATCGGCGCCCGCCTGGCCAAGGCCGGGGCCGACGTCGTCCTGTTCGCGCGCGGTCCGCATCTGCGTGCGATGGAAGAGCGCGGGCTGCGCGTCGTCAGCCCGGATGGCGATTTCGAGGTGCGGCCGGCGGTCACCGGCGACCTTTCCACCATCGGGACGGTCGACGTCATATTTCTCGGCGTGAAGGCGCACGGCCTGACCGCGCTCGCGCCAGGCCTGCGTCAGCTCTACGGGCCGAACACCGTCGTCGTCAGCACTCAGAACGGCATCCCGTGGTGGTACTTCCACGGCCACGGCGGCGAGCTGGACGGGCTGCCACTCGAGCACGTGGATCCGGGCGGCGTGATCGCCGCGTCGATCGAGCCGGAACGCGTGGTCGGCTCGCTCGCCTACTTTGCCACCGACATCGCCGAGCCCGGCGTGATCCACCACACCGAGGGCAACAAGTTGAGCCTCGGCGAGCCGAACGGCACACGCTCCGAGCGGACCAAGGCGATTGCCGACGCGCTGATCGCCGCGGGGCTGCGCTGCCCCGTCACCACGCGCTTCCGCCACGAGATCTGGGTGAAGCTGCTGGGCAACGTCGCCTTCAACCCGATCAGCGCCCTCACCGGCGGAACCCTGGAGCAGCTGGTCCGCCACGCCGAGACGGCGGCGCTCGTGCGCGAGATCATGACAGAGACCGAAGCGGTGGCCGCGAGGCTCGGCATCGAGCTGTCGATCTCGATCGACCAGCGCATGGCCGGCGCCGGGAAGGTGGGCGCGCACAAGACCTCCATGCTGCAGGACTACGAGGCCGGCCGGCCGATGGAGCTCGAAGCGGTGGTCGGCGCAGTCATCGAAGTGGGTAACCGTTTGGGGGTATCGATGCCGGCGACGCGGGCCATGTATGCTTGCGCGCGATTCCTCGACGACGCGCGCGCCACGCAGCGCGCGCCGCGAACGGAGGTGGGAGTGCGGTGAGCATCAACAATCGCTGGTTCCAGTTGGGCGCCTCGCTGATCGCGATGATCATGATCGCGAACCTGCAGTATGCCTGGACGCTGTTCGTTCAACCGCTGCAGGACGCCACGGGCTGGAAGCTCTCCGACATCCAGTTCGCCTTCACGCTCTTCATCCTCTTCCAGACCTGGGTCCAGCCGCTCGACGGCTGGCTGATCGATCGCCTGGGCCCGCGCGGTTTCATCAGCGCGGCCGGTGTGCTGTGCGGCCTGGGCTGGGCCGGCATGGGCTACGCCACCTCGCTGCCGATGCTGTACGCGCTCTACTGCCTGGCCGGCATCGGGGCCGCGTTTGTCTACAGCGGGTCGATCGGCTCGGCACTCAAGTGGTTCAAGGACCGGCGCGGCCTGGCTTCGGGCATCATGGCCGCCGGATTCGGCGGCGGCACCGCGCTCTTCATCCCCCTCATCTCGTCGATGCTGGCAACGAGCGGCCACCGCGCCACCTTCGTGGCCACCGGTGTACTGCAGGGCCTGGTCATCCTGATCGTGGCCCAGTTCCTGCGCCACCCGGCCGCCGAGGCCGCCAGTGCCAAGCCAGCAGCGGGCGGCGCGGCGCTGCAGCTCGGCAAGCGGCAGTTCACGACGCTGGAGATGCTCCGCACGCCGCAGTTCTACGTGCTCTACCTCTCCTTCGTGCTGATGGCCACTGGAGGCCTGCTCGTGACCGCCAATGCCGGGCCGATGGCAAAATCCTGGGGCCTCTCCGCCGCCGCGCTGACACTGGCGGCGACGCTCAGCCCGCTCGCCAACGGCGCCAGCCGCATCTTCTGGGGCTGGGCGTCCGATCGGCTCGGACGCGAGAATACGATGATCGTGGCGTTCCTGCTGCAGGCCGTCTTCCTCTATATGGTCGTGGCCGTGGGACAGCAGTCCGCCGCCTGGTTCGCCTTCACCCTGGTGATGGTCTACTTCACGTGGGGCGAGATCTACTCGCTGTTTCCCGCCACTTCCGGCGACTACTTCGGCACGCGACACGCCACGTCGAACTACGCGGTGCTGTACACCGCGAAGGGCACGGCCTCGATCATGGGCGTCTGGGTCGGCGCGCTGCTGTACGAGCAGTCCGGCGGCTGGACGGTGGCTTTCTACAGCAGCGCCGTGATGGCGCTGGTCGCCGCCGGCATCGCCTTCGGGTTGCGGAACGCGCGTATGGCCGAGCGGGCGCGCGAAGCCTCGATGCCAGGCGCGGTCCTTGCGAAGTAGAGGGCGGTCTTTAGACCGCCCTGGCCGATAGCCGGCCCCCCACGTACGAATGCAGAACGCTCTCGCCGACGAGCTGCAGCAGGCGCGGCAGACACGTCAATCCGACCTCACGCCGCCGTCGGCGCGCGGCGCCTTCGACCTCGATGCCGCCTACGCGGTGGAGCGCGAGCTGTCGCGGCGACGGCGGGCCGAGGGCCGCACGGTCGTCGGCCGCAAGGTCGGCTACGCCAACAAGGCGGTCTGGCGCGCGCTGAAGCTGGACACGCTGGTCTGGGCCGACATGTACGACGACACGGTGCGGCACGCGCCGGGCAACGAGGCCACGCTGTCGATCGCGCCGCTCGTGGCGCCGAAGATCGAGCCCGAGATCGTGTTCCGGCTGAGGGCCGGTCTGCCGCCGGGCACCACCGACCCGGCGGAGGTGCTCGCCGCGGTCGAGTGGATCGCGCTCGGCTTCGAGATCATCGACTGTGTCTACCAGGACTGGAAGTTCCAGCCCGCCGACTTCGTTGCCTCTTACGGTCTGCACGCGGCGCTGATTGTCGGCGCACCGATGGCGGTGAACGCGGCGAACGCGCCCGCCCTCGCCGAGGCGCTGGCAGCGTTCAAGGTGCAGCTGCTGCGCAACGGCGAGCCCGCCGAGCAGGGCGGCGGACGCAACTCGCTGCGCAGCCCCGCGCTCTGCCTCGCGGAGCTGGCGAAGGCGATTTCACGCCGTGCGGGCGCCGAACCGCTGG
>DATMDI010000005.1:0-4020 GCA_035557875.1 Vicinamibacterales bacterium | reverse complement strand
GCGCGTGCACCGTGGCGATCACGAGGTGGCCGGTCTCGGCCGCCGACACCGCGATGCGGATCGACTCCAGGTCGCGCATCTCGCCGATGACGATCACGTCGGGCGCCTGCCGCAGCGCCGAGCGCAACGCCACCGGAAAGCTCTCCGCGTCCACGCCGATTTCGATCTGCTCGACCACGCAGCGTCCGTGCTCGTGCTCGAATTCGACCGGATCCTCGATGGTGATGACATGGCCGTCGCGCCGCCGGTTCAGTTCGGCGACGATCGCGGCCACGGTGGTGGTCTTGCCCGACCCGGTCGGCCCCGAGACCAGCACCAGCCCGCGCGGCAGGTCCGCGAGCAGCGAGACGTCGTGGCTGAAGCCGAGCCCGGCGATGGTCGGCAGCGTCGTAGGCAGCGCGCGGATCGCCGCGGCCACGCGCCCGCGCTCGCGGTGCAGGTTCATCCGGAAGCGGCCCAGCCCGGCCAGCGAGAAGGCGAGATCGATCGCCGCACCCGACTCGAAACCGCTCGAGAGCCGCGCCGGCACGAACCCGGCCGTCGCGGCGGCGATGGCTTCTGAATCCAGGACCTGATCCGAGGCGGGCTGCAGGCGGCCCCGCACACGAATGGTCGGCGGCGCGCCGGCGACGAGAAGCAGATCGCTGCCGCCGGTCTCGCGCACGCGCGCCAGCCAGCCGGTGAGCGGCCCGTCGTGCTCCATGAGCGTGTGTCTCCAGGGCGGTCTGAAGACCGCCCTCTACGTCTTCAATCGAGCGTCAATCGAGGCGGACGACCCAGTCCTCGAGACCGGGGCCCGCGGACGGATAGCGCTGCAGCACGTCCGGATCGTGTCCCGGAATGATGTGGTCGCGGGAATCGGCCAGCCGCTTGATCGTGGCATAGCCCTCGAGCGTTTCGGCCACGCTGTAGCAGACCGGGAACACCCGTCCTTCTTCGATGTGCGAGTAGAGGTGGGTGGCGTCGGCCGCCAGCACCACGTGCCCGCGCCGCGTCGCCACCCGCAGGCACTGCAGCCCCATCGAGTGGCCGCCGATGTGGTGCACCGTGAGGCCGGGGGCGAGCTGTTCGACGCCGTTGTGAAACACCACCCGTTCGTCGAAGACCCGCCGCACCATGGCCGTGACGTCGTCCACCTCGAACGGGATGCGCTGATGCGCGTGACACATGCAGCGCCCGGTCGCGTACGCCATCTCGCGGTCCTGCAGGTGATAGCGCGCCTGCGGGAATAGCGTGTGGTTGCCGCAGTGGTCGTAGTGCAAGTGGCTGATCACGACATCGGTGACACCGTCTGGCGGTACGCCGATCGCCGTCAGCCCCTCGCTCACCGGCCGCGTGATCTGCCGCCCGCGCTTGGCGGCCATGGCCGCGTCGAATCCGGTGTCGAGCACCCAGGTCCCGGCGGCGCCTTTGATCACCCAGACGAAGTAGGCGAGCGGCTGGAGGATGTCGTGCGGGTCGCCGAGGATGTAGTTCTCGTGCGCCTTGCGGTCGTGGTGCGCGTAGCGCACCGCATAAATCTCGTGGACGTCCTGCATCATTTGAAGACTCGGCCGCGCGTCTCGGGTCCCATCCAGATCACCATGGCGGCGATGCCCGACAGCACCATGGCTGCGCTCATGGCGTTGACCATGACGAAGCCCTGGTCGGTCAGGAACCCGAGCACGGTCGGCATCGTGGCGCCGATCGCCGCCGCGGCGTGGTAGCAGAAGCCGGGGCCGACGCCGCGCACCTCGGTCGGGAACTGTTCGTTGCTGTAGGCGGGCGCCATGCCCCACACGCCCATGCCGAAGAAGCCCATCGTCAGCGCCCCGATGCCGAGCAACAGCGGCTCGGTCGCGTGCAGATAGAGCGGCAGCGACGCGATGCCGAGGATCACGGTGATGGTGGCCGCGCCACGCCGCCCCAGCCGCCCTTCCGACAGGCGGCCCCACGTGGCCGTGCCAGCGATGGCGCCGAAGTTGAACGCCGCCAGATACGGCAGCACGGGCCGGCCCGCTTCGCGCAGGAACGTGGGATACCAGAAGTTCAACGAGTAGTAGATGCACATGAACGCGCCGATCACCAGCGTGGTGCGAACGGTGACGCCGATCATGTCCGGCTTGAAAATGCGCGGCAGCGAGAGCGCGGGCTCCGGCGGCACCAGCCCTGCCTTGAGCTGGCGCTGACGCTCCAGCCACACCGGGCTCTCGGGCACCTTGCGCCGGATCCACAGCGTGAAGAGCGCCGGCACCACGCACAGCCAGAACATGGCGCGCCAGGCGAGATCGGTGTTGCTGCTGGCGAAGAGCGGGTAGACGAACTGGAACGCGGCCGCGGCCAGGAGGTAGCCCCAGTACCACCCGCCCAGCAGCAGGCCCGACACCAGCCCTCGCAGGCGCGTCGGCCAGTGCTCCAGGACGAGCGGCATGCCCGCCGCCCACTCGCCGCCCATGCCGAGGCCGAAGAGGGCCCGCAGCGCGAACAGCATCGCGTAGGACGTGGAGAACCCGCTCAGGGCCGCGAACAGCGAGAACCACAGCACCGAGACCATCAGCGGGCCTTTGCGGCCCCACTTGTCGGCGGCGGTTCCGGCGACGGTACCGCCGACGAGCCGCATGACCAGCGTCACCGTGCCCAGCGCGCCCGCGAGCGCGTTGTCCACGGTGAAGCTTTTCTGGATGTCGAGGATGATGAACGTCAGGATGTTGAAGTCGAACGAGTCGACGATCCATCCCAGGAACACGGCCCAGAAGGCCCGCCACTGATCGCGGGTGACCTGGCGATACCACGGTCCCTCAGCCGCAGCAACCTCGACGCTGGGCTTTGCGGCCTCGGCGAATGTGCTCACGCAGGAAGCATCTTAAGTCAGGTGGGTCAGGTGGGTCAGGCCTGCCTGACCAGGCAAGTGCGCCTTATACTCCGTGCGGCCCGCGAAAAACACGGGCGTGAGGACGTATGCAACGCACTTTCGTTCCGCTCGTTTTAATTACGGCCGCTCTGATCGGCGCTCGTGTGGCGGCGCAGCACGGCTACACGCAGGCGCAGGTCGACAACGGCGGCCGGCTCTATCAGGCGAGTTGCGCCACCTGCCACGGCGCGAAGGGCGACACCGTGCGGGGCGCCGCGCTCATGAGCGGCAAGTTCAGCCGGGCAACATCGGACGAGGAATTGGTCAGGATCATCCTCAGCGGCATTCCCGGAACGGCCATGCCTCCCAACCCCTACACCGAGAGCGAGGCCGGCATGATCGTCGCCTACCTCCGCTCGGTGGGGAGCGCCGGCGGGCTGGTCACGAGCGGCGATCCCGTTCGCGGCAAAGCGGCCTTCGATGGCAAGGGACGCTGCCAGACCTGTCACGGCGCCGGCGGCGCCGGGTCGCGCACGGCCCCGTCGCTGGCCGACGTGGGGGCGGTGCGCACGCCGGTGGAGATCGAGCGGGCGATCGTGGATCCGAGCGCCGAGCTGCATCCCGACTTCCGCGTCGTCCGCGTGGTCACCACGGCGGGCGAGACGGTGACCGGGCGGCTCCTCAACCAGACCACCTTCTCGATCCAACTCCTCGACTCGAACGAACGCCTGCGCGGCCTGCAGATGTCGGAGCTGCGCGAGTCGGCGATTCTGACCACGTCGCCGATGCCGGCCGCGAAGGGCACGCTGAGCGCGGCCGACGTGGCCGACCTCGTCGCGTATCTCTCGACCCTGGTGGGGAAGCGATGACCGGGCGGCTTTCGGGCAATCTGAAGATCGCCCGCTACATCGTGCTGGCTGCGATGGTGGGCGTGGCCGTGGCCGGGGTGAACGCCCAGGTATCGTTCGACCGCATTCTCAAGGCGGCCGCCGAGCCCGAGAACTGGCTCACCTATTCCGGCGGGCTGGCAGGCCAGCGCCACAGCGGGCTCACGCAGATCACGCCGGCCAACGTGCGGAACCTCGAGCTGCAGTGGGCGTTCCAGGCGCTGTCGCTGGAAAAGTTCGAGGCCACGCCGCTGGTGGTGGACGGCGTGCTCTACACCGTGCAGGCGCCCAACGACATCGTCG
>DATMDI010000004.1:0-8432 GCA_035557875.1 Vicinamibacterales bacterium | reverse complement strand
CGAGCTGATGCCCGATGCGACGTGGGTGGCGGCCGGCATTGGCCGCCATCAGCTCGACGTGAACCGCTGGTGCCTGGATATGGGCGGACACTGCCGCACCGGGCTCGAGGACAACGTGCGGTGGGACAGGCATCGGCTCGCGGCGTCGAACGCCGAGCTCGTGGGCCGGGTCGCACAGCTCTGCGCGGAGCACGGGCGCGCGGTCGCGACCCCGGCCCAGGCGCGGGAGATTCTCGGGCTGAACTAGGGCGGGTGGGGCGGGTGGGGCGGGTGGGGCGGGTAGGGAGCCTGTTACCTTTTTCTTAACAAGTCATTTGCGTCCTCGAGACCCGCGATTGACGGCTTCGAGGCCGTAGCCCGCCACTGGCAATCCAGGCCACTGCCGCCGCCGTATCCCAAGGTAAGTGCTGGATCCAGACGAGATAACGACACGCCGCCGGCGGCAAGCGTCTCGGACCGCCGCTTGCGAGGCGATTTCTGCGTGTGGCACCATCGCGGCTTCCCGCGTGCCTCCAGACGTGACCGCCGATCTCGCCTTACTGCAGAGGATTGCCGCGCGCGACGACGCGGCCGTGGCGGAGTTCTACGATCGCCACAGCCGACTCACCTTCGCGATCATTCGCCGAATCCTTCAGAGCCCCTCGGACGCCGAAGAAGTCCTGCAGGAGACCTTCGTCCGGGTCTGGTCGCGCGCCGACACCTACGATCCGCGCCTCGGCTCCCCAGCCGCGTGGGTGGTGCGGATTGCGCGCAATCGCGCCATCGACCGGCTCCGCGCCCGGCAGGCGCGCGCCGACGTCAACGCGCCGGTGCCCGCGGCAGCCGAGGCTGCCCCGCCCGAACCGCCGACGCGCGAGACACCCGAGACCATGCTGCAGAACGCGTTCGCGGCCATGGCGGTGCGCGGCGCCGTAGCGGAGCTGCCGGCTCCGCAGCGCACGCTCATCGAAGCCGCGTTCTTCGAGGGCTACACCCACCAGGAGCTGTCCGCCCGGTTCGGCGTGCCGCTCGGGACGGTCAAGACACGGATCCGCAACGGCCTCGTGAGCCTGCGGGTGCGTCTGGAGCAGACGGCATGATCCCCGACGACCTCGAAGCGCTGGCCCTGGCCGACGCGATTGGCGCGCTCGATCCCGAGGATCGCCTCGCGCTCGAAGCGCGCGTCGCCGCGCTCGCGCCCGACCAGCGGGCGGCCATCGCCTCGCTCTACGACGTGGCGCTGGCGCTCGGTGCGACGGTCGATCAAGCCGAGCCGCCGGCGCACGTCCGCGAGCAGGTGATGGCGGCAACGCGGGCGCCGGGCCGGTACACGCTGCTTGCCGGCGATCAGGAGTGGGCCGACACGCCGTTACCCGGCATCCAGACCAAGGTGCTGTCGGTAGACAAGGCGCGCGGCGTGGTGACGATGCTGATTCGCGCCCGTGCCGGCGCCGTGTATCCGTCGCATCGCCACTCGGGCCCGGAGGAGTGCTACGTGATTCGCGGCTCGGCCGTCATCGATGGCCGTGTGCTGCGGGCCGGCGATTTCCATCACGCCGACGCCGATTCGGACCACGGCGAGATCACGACTTCCGAAGGCGTCGAAGTGCTGATCGTCGGCGCCGTCGACGACTACCTGCCGTCACAACCCTGAGCCAGGTCACCGGATCGAGTCGTGCAATTGCCGCAGCGCCTGCTCGGCTGCGTCGAGCCGGATGAGACCGATGCGCGGGTTGTCCAGGTCGAACACGATGTATGTCGTGAGCGACACCGCAACCGCGTACAGGACCATGTGAACGAGGCTGCGGCGGCCGCGGGCAGCCATCGCGTAGCCGGCGACGAACGCGCTCAGGACCGCCAGCGCGAGCAGCAGGCCGAGAATCGGCAGCGGCAGCCGGGTTTGCTGCGCGACCGTTCGAGCGGTGGTGACGTCGATCATCTCGTTGAGGGCCGGTACGACCACGCGCGCCGCATCGCCGGTCGGATCCGCGCCGCGCGCAGCGATGACCGCCTGCCAGATCCGCTGTTGCAGGTCCACTGCTTCGGACGCGGCTCGCCGCGCCGGCGGTGGATCCGCGAGCTCCGTGTACACGGCCAGCCGCGCCTCGAGATAGCGGCGGAACAACTGGCGTAGCTCGGGCTGCACCGCCGCGGGCAGCAGATCGACGCGCAGATACGCCGTGCCGATGGCGTTGGCCTCGCGGACGATCAGCTCCCTGCGGGCATCGAGGCGTGACACGGCCCCGGCGAAGGCAAATCCGAGCATCAGGCCCATGAGCGCGAACAGGGCCGCCTCCATGGCCCTGAGTCCCTCGTCGGGCTGCGGCATTCTCGGGGCGCGCATCCCTGCGCGGAACCCCGCCTCGAGAGATGCCAGCATGGTCAGAGCCTGGGCGATGGAGAGCGCCACGATCCATCCGATCGATGACATGCGTAGAGCATGCCGCACCACGGCGATAGCGCCAAGCCACGGGCGGCTCAGAAGCTCAATTGCGCACTTATGTCCACCTTCCGGGTGCCGGTGACCGCCGTGGCCTGGCCGAAGAAGGGGGACGTAATCACGCCGCTGTAGCCGACGTAGTTCGCCCGGTTGGTGAGGTTCTGGATCTGCACGACGAACTGCAGCCGGAATCGCGCCGCGTTCTGGTCGAAGGTCTGCACCGTGGGCGCGCCCGCCCCGCCGGCAGTCACGCTGATACCCGGCGGCAGCCGCGTCTGCTGGCGCCCGAACAGGAAGGTGTAGGCAGCGGCGGGATTGATTGTCCACTGCGTCGGCGCCCGTTGGGTATTTCGGTCGACGCCCTCCGGGCGATCGTTGTAGACCAGATCGCCGTTGCCGTCGAAGCCGGTGCGGATGGTGTACGGCGAGCCGGCGTTCATGTTGACGTTCCACTGCATCAGGAAATTCCTGATGAACTGGCTGTTGAACGTGACGTTGAACCGGTGCGGGATTTCCTGCGACGCCGTCCCCCATTCCTGCGCCAGGCTGCCGGTGGCCGGGATGGCGAACGCCCCATCCGAGTTGTTTTCGAGGTTCGCCCAGGTGTAGTTGGTGAACAGCGTCGCGCGCTTCCAGTTGATGAGCGGGGCGTTGAACGCCGGAATCAGCGCTCCCGGATTCACGGTCATCGAGAACTGCACCTCGTGCAGACGCGACGCTGCGTCGGACACCACCTCGACGATGTTGCCGAAGCCGGGGTCCGGGCGCACGCCGTCCACCGGCGCATTCAGATTGAGGCCGCGGAGGACGGAGACGCCGCGCTGGTAGGCGTAGGTCACGCTGGTCTGCACCTGCCGGGCGAGCCGCTGATCGATGCCGCCGCTGACGCGGTTGGTGTGCGGCAGGCGCAGCCCCCCGTCGAGGAGGTAGCGGTTTGCCGGCGGCGCGGACCCGACGTCGCCCACGTCGGGAAACGACGGGTCCAGCAGATCCACCTCGCGCTGGTTCACGCCGTCCACGCGCAGCGTCTGCTCGTAGGTGCTGGCGGGCAGCCAGTCGTGGAAGATCCCCCAACTCGTTCGCAGCGTGGTGGCGCCGCTCTTGAACGGCGCCCAGGTGACGCCGACGCGCGGCATCACGCTGTTGTAGTCGCTGACGTGGGTTTGCGCCTCGTAGCGGGCCCCCGCGCTTACCGTCAGGTTGCGCCGGATCTTCATGTCGTCTTGCCCGTACCACGCCCCCTGGACGTTGCTGTAGCGGATCTCCGGATCGCCGACGCGCTGCGTGTAGCTGCGCGGCCGCCCCTCCTCGAACGCCCGCTGGCTCTCGAACGTGTAGGTCCCGAGGTAGTTGGTCGTGTCGTCGGCGCGGACGCTCTGCCTGTCGAACTGCAGGCCGGTGCGGAACGAATGGATGCCGCGCACGTAATCGAGGTCGCTGCCGATGCTCAGGCCGCGGTTGTGCTGCCCGCCGGCGCGCTGCGCACCGCCGCGCGTGAACGCATCGAGAACGCGGATGGTCTGCGCCTCGAACGCCGAATGCGATTCGGAGTCGTTCCAGAACATCTGCAGGCGGGTCCGCAGGAACATGCGGCGGCCCAGTGGGCCGATGTGCTGCACGCGCAGGTTGTGGTTCGTGTTCTCGGTCGAATACGCGCGCTCCTCGTAGTCGTACTCGCCGATGCCGAGGTTCTCCACCGAATTCCGGTTGCTGTTGTAGCCGAGTCGCAGAGTCTGATCGAGCGTCAGCGCGTAGTCGACGTTGGCGTTGACGTTGACGTTGTCGCGCGGCGTGCGCAGCCGCAGCGCCTCGGAGCGGGTGCCGTCGCCGATCGCGCGCGCCGCGTTGATGTTCGGCGTCTCGTAGGAGTCCACGCCCTGCACGTTGAGGTTGAACGACGCCTTGTTCTGCACCAGGGCGCCGTTGAGCCCCATCAGGTAGTTCCTCATCTGCTCGGGCCCCCGGACGGGCGTGAACGGGCTGCGTCCGCTCAGCGACCCGCCACGAAACCGGAAGGCCGTGTTGTAGCGGATCGGGCCGAGACCGGGCTGGGTGATGATCTCGATCGAGATGCCGCCGGCCGAGTGGTTTTCAGCCGCGAACTGATCGCGCGAGATGCGGATCGAACGGATCATCGCCTTCGGCGGCAGCGCGGCGCCCTCGAAGCTGTCTACCTTGATCACGGCGCCCGGGCCGGCCATGTCCTGCAGCTGCTGCCGGAGCGTGTCCGGATCGTCGGAGAGCGCCTCGAGCTGCTCGCGGGTGAGCACCGTCCCGAACGTGGACTGGCGATCCGCCGCCGATTCCTGCTTGTCGCGCTCGACGGTCACCGCATCCTGCACGCCGGCGATCGGCAGCATCATCACCTGCTTGTTGTCGCCGGCCCGCACCCGCACCTCGGGCAGCGCGCGCGTCTCGAAGCCGGGGAACTCGGCGCTCACCGTGTAGCGCCCCGGGGGCAGGCCGGCCAGGCTCGCCACGCCTTGCGCGTTGGTCGGCACCGGCGCGAGGGTCTGCCCTTTGGTTGCCGCCTCGGCCCCGGTCACGGTGACGGTGGCGTTGGCAATGACGGCGCCGCTCGGATCCACGACGGTGATCTGCAATGTGCCCGGCCGCGCGGGTTGCGCGATCGCCGGCGGCGCGGCGGCCAGCATCATCGCGACGAGGAGGCACACGACCACTGCGACGTGCCCGCATCGGGCAAATCTCGAAACCATGGGGTTGACCTCGTTAACCTACGGACTAATTGCCGGACTCGAAACGCCTGGGATCGACGCGCGCGTTGATCCGGAACCGATCGAACGTCGTTTCCTCCGTGGTCTCGCCGGCCACCGCGCGGCGCACGCGGGTGGGCAGCTGCAATCCGGAGAAGTCGCGATGCTCCGCGAAATAGAGCCGGTTCTCCACCGGCGGCGGTACGGGTGGACCGCCGGCACGTGGCGATCCGGTGGCCTCGGCTGGTGCCTGCGGCGCGGCACCGCCCCCTGGTGGGGCGGCGGCCGGTGGTGCGGCCGCCGCGCCGGGCGGCACCGCGCCGGAGCCTGGACCGCGGCCTCGCGCCGGCGGCCGTGATGCCTGCCAACTGAGCATGATCGGCAGGTGGGTCTTGCCGTCGATGAACAGCCGTGCGGCGAAGCCGCCGTCGCCTTTCACGTCGATCACCTCGGCCTTTCCTTGCGGCGCTTCGGCCTGACCGGCGTATGCGAACGAGAGCGGAAAGCTGGAATACGACTGTGCGAAGAGCCCCAGCATCAGCCGGGTGAACTCCTGCTTGGCGGTCAGGAGCTGCTGGCGCGCCGCCGCTTCGAGTTGCTCTGGTCCCGGCGGCGGCGGGCCGCCCGGCCGGGCCGGCGGCGGTTGCAGCACCGGGCTCTGCACGAAGCGGCTGCCGTTGAAGCCGGTCACGGCCGGCCCGGCGTCCTGGGCCGGAAACTCGTCGCGCCGAGCGAACTTGTCGGGCAGCTCGGCCTGGATCTCGAATTCGATCGGCACCAGGTTGTCGCCGCGCACCTGCCGCGTGCGGCCGGTGATGACGAGCGTCCTCATCTCCGAGACGCCGTTGCCGATCGCTGTCCGCGTGTCGCTCAGGATGCGCACGGCCGCGGCGTCCTGACTCGCAGCGGGCGTCTGTCCGCTTGTGGGACAAGGCGCCAACACCGCGACGCACGCGAGCGCGATCGGCACGATCTGCAGCGGCGCTATATGCATCGGCAAGTTCACTCGGTCGGGTCCGTACCTACGTCCGTACTAACGCTGCGTAATACGACAAGCGGCAGGCGACGTCACGAGGACGCAGGCTGCCGGACACCGACGTTAGACGCCGCAGGGCCAAAAACGTTCACATCCCCTTGGCCATCTTGGACGTCGAAAGCCCGTGAAGAGTTGGTGACCGACAACGCGTCACCTGAATCGGGGGGACACGGGCAGTACACTGCGCATCGCCATGCGCATCCGACTGTCCGACGACCGGCGCGCGCGCCTGTTGCTCGCCATCAAGCGCCACTTCGACGACGAGTTCGACGAGCCGATCAGCGACTTCAGGGCCGCCGGCCTGCTCGACTTCTTCGTGCGCGAGCTCGGGCCAGCGGTCTACAACCAGGGCGTGCGGGACGCCTGCGGCTATGTCCAGGACAAGCTGTCGGACGTGGACGGCGAGATCCACGAGCCCGAACCTCAGTAGTGGCCTGGCGGCCCGCGGCGGTCGCGTTAGCAGCCCGTGGTGCAAGTCCCGCGTCGCACCGAGACGGGCGAGGCGCCCGGCTGGCAAGGCGCGACGATTGAGAATACCGGGAGTATTTGAATGAGGAGCAACGCAGCCAGCCGGGATGCATCGCTCGTCGAATGCAGCGGGACTTGCACCACGGGCTGCTAAAATCGCCGAGTACGGTTTCCGTGGCCACAGGGAGGACGTGATGAAAGCGCTCGTTTCCGTGTCGCTCGGCCTGGTGCTCCTGGCCGGCGGTGCCAGGCCCGCGATGGCGCACCACTCCTTCGCGGCCGAGTACGACGATCAGAAGCCCCTGAAGATCTCAGGCACGCTCACGAAGGTGGACTGGATGAACCCCCACATCTGGTACTACGTGGAGGTCAAGAACGCCGACGGTACGGCGACGACGTGGGCGATCTCGGGCGGCGCACCGGGCCAGCTGATGCGGCGAGGCATCACCAAGGATCTGCTGGTCGTCGGCTCGACGGTCAACGTCGAGGGCTTCCGCGCCAAGGACGGATCCAACAACGGGTTCGGGCAGCGCGTCACGTATCAGGATGGCCGCAACGTGTTCACGGCCACCGACCCCGCGGGCCGCGCGCCGCAGCGCTAGGAGGACTTATGAGGACGTTTTCCCCGCGGTGGCTGCTGCTCGCGCTCGTCGTCGCCTGCCCGTGCGGTGTGTCCATCGTCGCAGCGGTCCAGGCGGCGCAGGCTCCCCCGGCGCCGGCCGCCAGTCCGGCGGGCATCCCCCGCGCCGCGGACGGCAAACCCGACTTCACCGGCATCTATCAGTGGCCCACCTATCTGCCCGGCGACGAGCGAGGCCGCTCGTCGGCGACGGTGTTCGATCGGAAGCGCTTCGCGCCGCTCAAGCCGGGCGGCGAGGCGTTTCTCGAGCCGCGCACCGGCGATCCGCGGCATGACGAGCCGCGCGACTTCTGCATGCCCGCGGGATTTCCGGGCGGGATGCTGTCAGCCAACGCGATGCAGTTCTTCCAGACCAAGAACCATCTCGTGATGGTCCACGAGTTCCAGCGTATGAGCCGGGTGATTCCCCTCGACGGCCGCGCGCACCGCAAGGGGATCGAGCCGACGTTCTACGGCGATCCGGTAGGCCGCTGGGACGGCGACACCTTGATCATCGAAAGCATCAACTTCAAACGCTGGGCGCTCGACGACTACTACTACTCGAACCCCAAGGAATACCGGATGCACAGCGACGCGCTGCGCACCGTCGAGCGGCTGCGATGGAAGAGCCCTACCGCAATCTCCTACACGCTCACGATCGACGACGCCAAGATTTTCACGCAGCCGTGGAGCCAGGAGTTCGAGATCCTGGCCAAGCCCGAATGGGACAAGGACGGGCTCTTCGAGTACGTCTGCGAGGAAAACAACCGCTGCCCCGGCGGAAAGTGCGCCGAGAAGTAACCCGCCGGTCAGGTCAGTCAGGTGGGCCTGGGGGGTCTGGTAGACAAGTGCCTGCCTGACGAGCCGCGGCACGATCGGGAAGGCGTGGGCGTCCCCTGCGTACGTGGCCGCGGGTCTTTAGACCCGCCCCAGGGAACGGCTTCTTCCAGTGGCTGCGGGTCTTCAGACCCGGCCGACGGTGGACATCGACAGCAGTTCCCGCACTTCGTCGTCGCTGGTTTCCGAAAAATCCAGGTACCACGCGCCGACTGCGACGAAGTGCTCGGGGCTGACCACGCACACGACGTCGTCGGCGACGCGGCGCATGGCGTCGCAGGTGTCGCGCGCGCCGACCGGCGCGGCCACGATCACCCGGCCGGCGCGAAGCCGCCGCAC
>DATMDI010000003.1:0-4093 GCA_035557875.1 Vicinamibacterales bacterium | reverse complement strand
TCGGCGAACACGCCGGTGAGCAGCGCGCCCACCGTGCCGCCGACGCCGTGCGCCGCCACCACGTCGAGCGAGTCGTCGAGCGACGTCTTGGCGCGGATGATCAGCGCGAAGTAGCTCGGGACGGCGGCAATCGCGCCCAGGATGAGGCCGTTCATCGGGCTGATGAAGCCGGCCGCCGGGGTGATGGCCACCAGGCCCACGACGATGGCCGTCGCGGCGCCCACGGCGGTGGACTTCCCGAGGCGGAACCAGTCGATCAGGGTCCACACGACCAGCGTGCCGGCGGGCGCGAGCATCGTGGTCACGAACGCCAGACCGGCAATCGGGCTGGCCGCCAAGGCGCTCCCGGCGTTGAACCCGAACCATCCGAACCAGAGCAGGCCGGAGCCGAGGAGCACGAGCGGCACGCTGTGCGGCAGGAGCGACGACGAGGGATAACCCTGGCGCTTGCCGAGCGCAATCACCGCCACCAGCGCGGCCGAGGCCGCGTTGACGTGCACCACGGTGCCACCGGCGAAGTCCCACGCGCCCATG
Source organism: Vicinamibacterales bacterium (assembly GCA_035557875.1). Classification (GTDB taxonomy): domain Bacteria; phylum Acidobacteriota; class Vicinamibacteria; order Vicinamibacterales; family UBA2999; genus DASYRM01. Next base: position 3,559 of record DATMDI010000003.1, on the reverse strand, counting down.
TCAGCCAGGAAACCACCGCCCCACACCCAGTGCGCCAGCGGGGCGTAGACCACGAGCGACCAGACGGTAATGAACACGACGTAGGCCGAGAACCGCATGCGCTCGACGATGGCGCCCGAGATCAGCGCCGCGGTGATGATGCAGAACGTGGCCTGGAAGGCCATGTAGAGCATGTGCGGAATCGTCAGCGGCACGATCGCGCCCTTCTCGCTCAAGTCCACGCCCTTGAGGAAGAAGAAGGAGGCGTCCCCGATGTAGTCGTTGCCCGGCGAGAGCGCCAACGAGTAGCCGATGAGCGCCCAGGCCACGCCCACGAAGCCAAGCGAGATGAAGCTCATCATCATGGTGTTGAGCGCGTTCTTCGAGCGCACCAACCCGCCATAGAAAAACGCGAGGGCTGGTGTCATGAGCAGCACCAGCGCCGTCGAAATCAACATCCAAGCTGTGTCGGCCTGATTCATTCTTCACCTCGAATGTGGCGGCGTTGAGCCGCCGTCAGTGGCAGTCCTAAGGCAAGGCCAATGCCACGGTTCGGCTTGCGGGACGTGCAATTTAAGGCGTAATTTCGTCGATTTGCAAGAGCGATCACACGTAATTGGATGGCCGATCAGGCGATTCCAACATAAATGCATGGCTAGTCGAGACTCTGCAGAATCGGCTGAGCCCGGAGTGAAAAACCGCCCAGGCCGAGAATCGGCAATCTAGACATTGCTGTCTAGCCCGATGCGTCGATTCGACAAATATGTCGATTGAGGCTTAACTGCCGGCCGGACGCCGCGTTGGAGGCAGCAAGGCGGCCAGTTCGGCGCTGACTGGCGGGCCCGGAAAGAACACCGCATCGTTGCTCTGCCAGGGAGTGCGGCAGGCCTGGCCCCGCTCGTAGAGCCGGAGGTTGGCCTGCATCCGGCGCGCATCGGGTGTGAGGCCGGCCTGCGACGCGGCCGCGAGCACCCCCCTCTGCACGTCGAGGGCCTGAGAAAAGATGCCGACCTCGGCGTACGCCATGGCCAGCGTCTCTCCGAGCTGGGTCGTCTTGTCGGTCTCGAGCAGCTGCCGGGCAATCGCCAGGGCCTGGGTGCCGTTGCGGACGGCGTCGTCGGGTGCCGCCGCCAGCAGGCGGGCGAGCGCGTGGCGAAGCTGCGGGTCGTCGGGCTGCAACCGGGTGGCCTCGGCGAGCCAATCGCGAGCTTCGCGATAGCGCTTCTGCCGCACCAGCACGATGGCATACCCGAGGCGGGCGTCGGCGGCGCGGGGATTGAGGCGGACGATCTCGGCGTACTCGGCCAGGGCCGGCTCCAGCCGTCCCGCCCGGCTGAACGCATCGGCCAGTCCCTGCCGGGCCTCGAGGTAGTTGGGATTGAACTTCACCGATGCCGAGAAGTGGCGGATGGCGTCGGCGCCGCGCCCGGCTGACGCCATCAGCACGCCGAGGCTGTAATGTGCCTTGGCGGCGGTCTCGTCGGCGCCGTCCTGGGGCGCAAACCGCACGACCTCCTCGAAGCGTTCGACCGCCCCCCGGACGTCGCCCGTGAGCACCAGCGCCGTGGCCAGCTTGTGCCGCAGCGAGCGGCCGAGCATGGTATCGCCCGGCGCCAACGGGATGCCCTGGCGGAAAAAATCCTCGGCGGCCTTCAGGCTTTGCTGCCTGGCCTCAGCGGTCTGGGCGGCAGACGCGGCTTCCAGCGCCCGCACCCCGCGCAGCTCGAACGACAGCCCGCTCTGCAGCGACAGATCGAGCTGCTGCCGCACCGGATCGGGCACGAGCACCTCGGTGTTGCGCCACTGCTTGAGATGCGCCTCGGCCCTGGCGGTGTCGCCAAGGGCGCGGTACGCCATCGCCAGCGGCGAGTGCACGCTGGCGGCGGTGGGCTGCACGGTGAGGGCTTCCTCGAGCGCGGCCACGGCGCGCGGGTAGTCGCGCTGCGCCAACGCCGCCTGCCCCAGTCCGACGAGCCCGGCCACCACGCGTGGCGCCAGCGTCCTGGCGCGCTCGAAGAGCGGCCGCGCCTTCTCCGGCTCTCCCTGATCGAGACGGAGACGGCCCAGCCAGATCAGCGCCGGCACGTCGTCCGGCGCGATCTCGAGCGCGCGGGTGAAATCGGCGAGCGCCTGCGACGGGTTGCCCTTGCTCTTGTGCAGATGGCCCAGCAGGTACGGCCAGCGCGGATCCTGCGGCGCCAGATCCCGGGCGTTCATGTAGGCCGGTTCCGCCGCGTCGTAGTACTCGCCGGCGTGCAGCAGCATGGCCAGGTTGCCGTAGGCCAGCCCGCGGTCCGCCGCCGTGGCGTCCGGGCGCTTCAGCGCCTGCTGCAACTCGTCGTAGCGCTCTTTCGCCTGCTGCTGGACCTGGGCTTCAACCCGCGACAGATCGGGGAGCGTGACCGGCCGGCTCCCGGGCGCGGCGGCCGCGGAGGTCGAGGCCGCAGGCGTGGCACCGGGCGCCGAACCCGATGCCGGAGCCTTGCACCCGGCCAGCGCCGCCAGGGCGACCCCGGCCGCGCACGAGATGATCGCCCGCGCGGGAGCTCCTCGCTCGGCTGGCCGCCTCACTTCGCCTGCCCCTGCGTCAGCGTCGTCCAGCGCCCGGTCGGGATCGATGACCATTCCTCGCTGCGCCCGTCGGGCCAGACTACGCGGACTCGGACCGCCGCCGGCGCGCCGGGCCCGAGCCCCACCAGCAGGCGCGGATCGTTGGCCGACGCGTAGCTGCCGTCGGAACGGGCGCGCCGCAGCAGCGGCATGCCGCCGTCGCGAAGCACCTGCACCTGGGCGCCGACCATGTCGCGCCTCGTGACCCCCAGCAGCCGCAGGCCCACCCACGCGTTGCGGTTGCCGACGTTGTTGATCAGCAACCTGGTGGGGCCCGCGGCGGTGCCCACCAGCACGTCCACGTCGCCGTCGTTGTCGATGTCGCCAAAGGCGCCGCCACGGCTGACCTCCGCGCGCTGGAACACCGCTCCAGCCTGCGCCGACACGTCCTCGAACCGGCCGCTCCCCAGGTTGCGAAACAGCTGGTTCGGCATCTTCAGCGGAAACGGATCGTTGGCGCGGGCCTGCGCTTCGATGATCGAGACGCTCCCGTTCAGCGCCAGCAGATCGAGCCACGAGTCGTTGTCGTAGTCCCACCACGCGGTGCCGAAGCCGGTCTTCGCCAGGCTGGGCGGGCCGAGGCCGGAGGCGGCCTTGCGGTCCTCGAACGCGCCCTTGCCGTCGTTGACATAGAGGATGTTCATCTGCGCCAGCCAGTTGGTGACGAACAGATCCTCGTCGCCGTCGTTGTCGAAGTCGCCGGCGTCGATGCCCATGCTGGCTTCGGCGCTACCCGCGCCGTTGACCGCTGCACCCGCGAGGAACGCCGTGTCCTTGAAGGTGCCGTTCTTCTGGTTGATCCAGAGCTGGTTGGCCACGCCGTCGTTGCCGACGTAGATGTCCACCCACCCGTCGCCGTCGAAATCGGCGGTCGCGACGCCGAGCGCCGGTCCGTACGCTCCGCCCGTGAGCGCGCGTGCCGTGACGTCCTCGAATGTGCCGTTACCGCGATTGCGAAACAGCCGGCTCG
>DATMDI010000002.1:0-10386 GCA_035557875.1 Vicinamibacterales bacterium | reverse complement strand
CATCCAGAATGATCTTCGCGCCGTTGTAGTAGCGCGCGCGATCGGAGGCGAGGAACAGCACGGTGTCGGCCACCTCCTCCATCGTCGCCCAGCGGCCGGACAGGATCCCCATGCGCTTGCAGAAGCTGGCGAGGAACTCTTCCGTGCTGACGTTCTGCTGCTTCGCCATGTTCTCGGCCCACGCCTGACGGCCTTCGGTGCCGACCAGCCCCGGCACCACGGTGTTGACCGTGATCTGCTGGCTCGCGAGATCGTGGGCGAGGTATCCCGTCGCCTGGTTCATCGCCGCGTTGTTCAGACCGTGCGTCAGCGCCGGGGCCCACACCACCGTGGACGCTGTGCCGCTGATGTTGATGATGCGGCCGGTGCCGTCCGCCGGCATGAGCGGAATAAACGCCTGGATGACGCGCAGCGATCCGATCAGCTTGCCGTCGAGGTCGCCGATCCAATCGGTATCGGGCCAGAGGATCTGCCGGTCCGTGCGGCGGATCGGGTTGCCGGCATTGTTGACGACGATGTTGACGTTGCCGAAGGTCGCTCGCGCCGCGTCGGCGGCCGCCTGCACCGACTCGGTGCGGGTGATGTCGGCGGCAACCGGGAGCGCGTTGACGCCGTAGCGCTCGCGGAGATCGGCCGCGGTCGCCGCCAGCGCGTCCATGCCGCGCGCCATCAGCACGAGGTTCACGCCCTCGCGTGCCAGCCCGCGCGCGATCGCGCGGCCAATGCCCTTGCTGCCGCCGGTGACGACAGCGGTCCGTCCCTTGAGTCCGAGTTCGAGCGCCACGCAGCCTCCTTGATGGAGGCGGTATTCTCGCCCGCCCCCTCAGAACAGACAACCTCGTGAAACCGGTCTTGTGTCCTGCGGATCGAGCCGGCGGACTGAAGCTTGGGGGGGTCTGAAGCCCCGCCCTACGCGCGCCCGCCCAGCCGTCCCACCTGTCTACCTGCCCTACCTGCCCTACCTGGCCTGGTCCCCCAAAGTGCGCTTAATCGGGATCGCGCGTTACATCTGATGAGGCACCCAAGGACGCGCCATGCTCGCTGAAATCGCTTGCCCCCCGCACCCCGGCTCAGCCGACCTTTCGAGCAGCCGCCCCGACTACCGGGTGTGGCTGATCGCCGCCGCATCCGCCACGGCGGCGGGGTTGGCAGCCGCCGCAATCTACCTGCCCGTGCCGGCGGGATGGGGCCGCGCCCTCGACGGGCCAGCGCGTCTCGGGGCGGCGGCAGTGATCGGGCTGGTGGTGACGGCAGTGCAGCGGCGTACGGCGCGAACCGCGCCGGCGCCCGGCGTGCATCACGCCCAGGTGCTGCTCTGCGTCTCGGGCGCGCTGATGATGGTGCTCATCAACGATTCGCTGGCGCGGGCCTTCGGTATCGCCGGCGCCGCCAGCCTGGTGCGCTTCCGTACGCCGGTGGATGATCCGCGCGACGCCGCCGTCATGTTCCTGCTGATGGGCCTCGGCATGGCGAGCGGCCTCGGCGCCTTCACGTTGGCCGCCACCGGCACCGCGATGATCGCCTTGTTCCTGGTGGTGCTCACATGGGTCGGCACGCCGCAGACGCGGTCGCTGCGGGTGGAGTTCGTGGCCGAGGGTGACAGCTTCCCCGGCTCGCACGTCCAGCGCGTCTGCATGCGCCACGGCGTGACGCTGGAGGTGCGCGAACTGTCCTATGGCGACGCGGCCCGCGCCACCTACGTGGCGACCGCTCCTGCCGACATCTCGCTCGACGCGCTCAACGCCGAACTGATGGGCAGCGGTGCGGCCCGGCTCCGAGCGGTCGCCTGGGAACCGGCGCGGAAGAGGCTGCTCTGATGGGCGCCCGCCTCGAACGGCTGGTCCTCGCGCCAGCTGCCCGGCGGCGCCGCGTGCTCGCCACCATCCGCGCTGCCCGCCGCCGCCTGGTCTTGTCGATCTTCCGGTGCGATGACGCGCGCGTGCTGCAGGCGCTGGCGGGCGCGGCCGCGCGCGGCGTCAGCGTCTGCGCCATCGTGACGCCGCGAGCCAAGGCCGGCGCGCGCCGCCTGGACCGAATGTCCGGCTGGCTCGGCGTCCACGGCGTCGAGGTGCGGCGCGGCGCCAGCTGGACGAAGTATCACGCCAAGTACATCGTCGCCGACGATCGCGTCGCGCTCGTCACCTCGCTCAACTTCACCTCGAAGTGCTTCACGCGCACCTGCGACTTTCTGCTCGTGACCAGCGACCCCGTGGTGGTTTCGGGCCTGAGCGCGCTCTTCGCCGCCGACTGGGCGTCGCGGCCGCCGGAGCTGACGGCCGCGCAGCGCGAACGTCTCATCGTCGGCCCCGACGACGATCCGCGCCGCCGTTTCGCGTCGCTCCTGACGCAGGCACGGCACCGTATCCGGTTGATCGACGCGAAGCTGACCGATCCGTCCACGCGCCGCCTGCTCGACGAGCGGCGGCGTGCAGGTGTGACGGTCGAGATCGCGCACAGGCGGACCCTCCGCCCCTTGCGGTCGCACGGCAAGCTGCTCGTGATCGACGACTCGATTGCGGTGATCGGCAGCCTCGCGCTGTCGCCGGCATCGCTCGATCGCCGCCGCGAGTTGGCGCTCGTCCTTCGGCACCCCGGCCTGGTCGCCACGCTCGACCGGTTCTGGCAGGCGCACTGCGAGCCGCGTATGCCAACGGCCAGCCGGGTCAGTGGTCCGTTCGTGGAGCTGGTCTCATGACCGCGCGGCTCCTGCCACTGGCGGGATTCCTCGTGCTGACGGCGGCCGCGCCGCTGGCGGCGCAGACATCTGCCGCGGCGGTACCGGAACCGGCGGCAGCCCTCTCACAGGCAGCCCCCGCCGGCGCTGTCCGCCTCACGCCGCGCCCCACGCTGCGTCTGGGCACGATGGTCAAGGTGGCGCTGACCGCACGGGTGCAGGGCGATCTCCACGCACCGGGCGGCACGCCGGGTGAAATGGACTTCGACGTGGCCCGCCGCAGGGTCGGCGTCACCGGCACGCTGACGTCACACCTCGAGTTCGAGGTGGAACGCGAGCTCGAAGACGGCGGCGACTGGCGCGACGTGTTCGTGAACGTTCGTACCGTGCGCGCGGCCCAGGTGCAGGCGGGGCGGTTCAAGATGCCGTTCAGCCGCGAGCAGCTCACCGGCGCCGGCAGCCTCGACTTCATCTCGCGATCCCGCGCCGCCGACCTCTTGGCGCCGGGCCGCAGCACCGGCGTCGCGGTGCACGGGCGGGTGGCCCGCCACGTGCTGGGGTATGACGTCGGTGTCTTCACGGGCGAGGGCGGCGTGGCGCCGACGGCTCCAGACGTGACCGGCTTCGGCCCGGCCGTTGCGGGCCGCGTCACGCTGCGGCCGCGCGGCGCCGCCCGCCGCTCGGGTGCGTTGTCGAACATCGAGTTCGGTCTCGGCGCGACTCGTGGCGACGTGGGGGCGGGACGCCATTCGCTGCGCGGGCGGTCGACCTCGAAGGATGTGTTCTTCTCCCCAGTCTTCGTTCAGGGGCGCCGCCTGCGCGTCGGTGGCGACCTCGACTGGCGGCCAGGCCCGTTCGGGTTCCGCGCCGAATACCTGCGGGCCGATGACGCGCGCCAACATCAGGGGCTGATGGGCGAGACGCTCCCGGCGCTGCGCGGCCAGGGCTGGTATGTATCGGGCGTGTGGGCGGTCGCGGGGAGACGCGCGCACGCCGGAGCCGACGATCGGCTGGCGTTCGCGGGGGTCAACGGGCTGGAACTGGCGGCGCGGGTCGAGCGCGTGTGGTTCGGCACGCACGGCGCGGCCGATGGCTCCGTTCGTACGCCGCGATCCGCCGACCTGCCGCTCGTCAGCGACCGGGCCTGGACGCTCGGCGCGAACTGGACGCTCAACCGTCTGGTGCGCCTTCAGCTGAACGCGGTGCTCGAACAGGTGACCGATCGCGCCCGCAACGCGGCGCAGGTTTCTGGCGGCTGGACGTGGAGCCCGATGGCTCGCGTGCAGCTCGCGATGTAGGGAGGCGCATGCGACTGCCCTTCTGCGCCTCAGCATGGTTGGCGGCCGCCGTGCTGCTCCCGGTGGCGTCCGCCTGGGCGCAGGCCCCTGTGTCCCCGAACGCCGCCGCCTTCTTCGACGATGCCGAGCTCCACACCATCAGGCTCACGGTGAACCCGCGGGATTGGAGCGATCTCAAGACTCACTATCAGCTGAACACCTACTACCCCGCGCACTTCGCCTGGCGCGATCAGCGGGTGCAGAACGTCGGGATCCGATCCCGCGGCACCGGCAGCCGCAGCGGCGACAAACCGGGCCTGCGGATCGACTTCAACCTGTTCGACGAGGGGCAGCAGTTTCTCGGCCTGAAGTCCGTCGTGTTGCGCAACAACGTCCAGGATCCCAGCCACCTGCACGAGCGGCTCGGCATGGCGCTGTTCACGCGCCTGGGCATACCGGCACCGCGCGAGGCGCATGCGCGCCTCTACGTCAACGACCGATACGCCGGCCTCTACTCTGTCGTCGAGGCGGTGGACAAGGTGTTCCTCGACCGGCACTTCGCGCAGAGCAACGGCTTCCTTTACGAATACGACTACGACCCCGAGGACGCGCCGTACCGTTTCGAGGACCGCGGACCTGATCCGGTGTCGTATTCGCCCAAACCGTTCCGGCCGGTCACCCACGAGCTCGATCCGGATCCGCGGCCGCTGGCGGAGATGGTGCGCGCCATCAACCACACCCCGGTGGCCGACCTGCGGCGCGTGCTGGCGCCGTACATCGACCTGGAAGCGTTCGTCCGCCACGTGGCGGTCGAAGCCTTTCTCGCCGAAGTCGATGGGATGGTTGGCGACTGGGGCATGAACAACTTCTACCTGTACCGTTTCGAACGCTCGACGAGATCCACGCCGATTCCGTGGGACAAGAGCGAGTCGTTCAAGGGCGGCGTCGCCGCCAGCATCTGGCGCAACCTGGACGACGTCACGTCGTCGCAGCAGAACGTGCTGATGTCGCGGGCGATGCAGGTGCCCGAGCTGCGCGGCCTCTTTCTCGACACCGTGCTCCAGTGCGCCGATGCCGCGCTCGACAACGAGGCCGGCCCCGGCGCGGGCTGGCTGGAAGCCGAACTTCGCCGCGCGTACGATCAGATCCGCGACGCCGTCCTCGAAGACCCGCTGAAGCCGTTCTCGAACGACGCTTTCGAAGCCGACTTCGAACGGCTGGTCGAGTTCGCGCGAGAGCGGAGCGCCATCGTGCGCACCGAGGTCCGGCGGAGCCCACGCTGAGCGCCCGGCGTACGCGCCGCGTCCCCGGACCGCGTATCATCCCGACCGGTGCTCTCCCGACTGGCTTCGCTCGTGGCGCGGCGCTCGGCGGCCAGGAACGATCGCGACCTGCTCGCCCGCGCCCGCAAGTTCGAGCACTACTGGTACAACGCGCAGAAACAGATCGACCTGCGCCGCCTGGACGGCTTCGGCGCGCTCGCCGAACAGATCCGAGCGGACGGCCGCACCTGATGACCGGACTGGCGGTGCTGGTCCGCCATGGCGGGAACGCCGACTAGACTGCCGATCGGCTCGGGGCGAGCGGCGTTTGCATCAGCGGGCTGTAGTGCACGCCGCCCGCCGCCGGCCGGCTCTCGAACAGCGTCACCGCATCCACGTCGATCGAGCCGAGCATCACGCCCTCCTTGCCTTCGAGGAGCGCACGGGCGCGGAGGCCGGCGGGCTCCTTGACTCGCGCCAGCGTCAGGTGCGGCCTCGCGTCGCGTTCGGACACCAGCGGCACCGCCCTCGCAACCCGCGCGAAGGCCTCGCGCTGCAGGCGGATGAACGAGTCCACGCCCGCGCCGCACCCAGCCCAGATCACGCGCGGCTTGCCGGATGGCGGAAACACGCCCGCGCCGGCGACGGCCAGGTCGAACCGCGGCTCGGCGAACGGGCGCGCCAGTGCGGCGCGCACTGCCTCCAACGCCGGCGGCGTGACGTGGCCGATGAAGAGCACCGTGAGGTGAAAGCGATCGGGCGGCACCCAGGACATTCGCGCGAGAGGCGCGGTGGCGGCGGCGCGCGCCTGGAGCTCGCGCGAGAGCTCACCGGCGGCGGCCGTCACCGGCGCGCCGGCGGCCACGCCGATGAAGATCTTCACACCTGCTGCGCGCTGCCTTTCAGTACCCGCACCGCGCGGACGAGCGCCCGGCCATGCTGGCGGGCTCCGTTGGCGCCGCCGCCGGCGTCGATCGCCGATGGCGCCACCACCAGGCCGGCGCAGGCGGCCGACGCGTACACCTCCCGCAGCGTGGCCGGGTCATTGCCGGCGGCAAGCGGCCCCGCCATCTTGCCCGCCATGGGACCGCACGACGGCAGCGACGCCGCATAGGCTTCCACCTCGCCGTCGGAGCGCGGCGGCGTCGCCAGGACGATCAGATCCGCCCACACCGGATCGGCTGGTCGAGGCGTGACGTAGTCGCGCTGCAGGCGCGCGAGTGTCTCGCTCCACAAGGGGTCGGCAGCCACCACCGCGGCATCGGCTTGGTCGGCGAGCCGTCGCAGCCGGATATTGGCGCGCTCCTGGATGGCGCCGAGCCCGGCCGCCAGCGCCAGACGCTCGGTCTCGCCGTAGCGGGAGTAGAACACCACGAGAACGTTCACTGGATCGGCCATCGTGCCGCTCACGCGAGATCGAACAGCAGCAGCTCGGCGCCGGCGTCGCCGGCGCCGCGCAACAGCACGGCGTCTTCGTCGCTCACCGCCACGCCGTCACCGGTCGTAATCGCCAGCCCGTTCACGTCGGCATCACCCGTCACACACTGCACCCATGCGTGGCGGCCGGCCGCCAGCGGCGACGTCACGCTCTCTCCGGGCGCCAGTACCGTGGCAAACATACGCGCGTCCTGGTGGATGCGCGCCGCGGCGGGCGTGGCCTGCGCGTCGGGCCCGGCCATCAGCCGCAGCTTCCCGCGCTTCTCGGCCGGGTCGTAGGCGAATTGCTGGTACGACGGCTCGATGTCGGTGACCGCCGGCATGATCCAGATCTGAAGGAAGTGCGTGGGCTCGGTGGCGGAGGCGTTGTACTCGCTGTGGATCACGCCGCTGCCCGCCGACATCGCCTGCACTTCGTTGGGACCGAGCTCGTGTGCCTCGCCCATGCTGTCTTTGTGCGCGAGACGGCCGTCTACCACGTACGACAGGATTTCCATGTCGCGGTGGCCGTGCGCGCCGAACCCCTTGCCGGCGGCGACGCGATCGTCATTGATCACTCGCAGCGCCCGAAATCCCATGTGCCGGGGGTCGGAATAGCCGCCGAACGAGAAGGTGTGGTGGCTGCTCAACCAACCCAGATCGCTGTGCCCGCGCTCCGCGGCGCGTCTCAAGGTCAACATGTGCGTCGTCTCCGCCCCCCGGTCAGCTGTCCTTGGGCACGATCTTCAACAATGCCCAACGCCCTGCGCGAATGTTAGCAGTCCGGAGGCAACCCCGGACGAACCCCCGGAATCAGACAAGCGACCTTTGTCTGCCTCGTGCCAGAATCGGCCACGCCAGATCGCGGAATTCTGGCGGTTTTGCAGGCGATGGCGGTCGACCGCCCCTGGCAGCCAACTTGCCCTCAGACCCGGCGATGGTGGCACCACCCCGTATTCTGGCGGTCGAGCCCGACTCGACGCACGCTGAGGCGCTCGAACAGTTCCTGCACAGCTCGGTGACGGCGGATGTGCTGATTGTGGATTCGGTGAACGCCGCGAAGGCAGCGCTTGCCCGGATCACACCCGCCGTCGTGCTGGTGTCGGAGCTGGTGCCGGCCGACGACGACGTGGCCCTCACCGCCCACGTGCGCTCGGTCGCCACCGCGAAGGCGCTGCCGATTCTCGGAGTGCCGGCGATGGCGGCCAGCGACGAAGACCTGGCGCCCGCGCCCCGGGGTCTGCTGCGGCTCATCTCCTCTGGCGGCACGCTGGCCAATGGCCCCCGCACCCGGCTCGCGCGCCGGCAGGCCGCGCTGCGGCAGGCGCTTCAGACCATCCTGCAGGCACAGTCGGCATCGGGAGCGGCCGGCGCCAGTGCGCCCGCGCACCAGCCGCGCGCCGGGCGCTGGAAGGGCGAGAACATTCCCTGGCTCTCGCGTGTGACGATGCCGCTCGGGCTCGAGGTTCGCCTGGTCAACATCTCGCGCAGCGGTCTGCTGATCGCGTCGCCAGGCCGCTTCGCCATTGGGCAACCGGCGGCGTTCGAGCTCCAGGGGCGGCTGCGTGTCGTCGTGCAGGGCCGCTTCGTGCGGGCCGCGCCCAAGCCCGACGACCACGGCATGTACCACTCGGCCGCGATCTTCGACGACGACCTGCCTCTCTTCGCGGCGCCCGGCGGGGGCCCGCCCGTGAAGATCACGAGCGATCTCGGCGAGGTCCTCGCGTGGGTCCGCGGCCAGGCGCGCGACGGACTGCGGCCCGAGCGCATTCGCGCCGCCTTCGAGCTGAGCGTGCAGGAGCTCGTCGGCGCCCGCGCCGTGCGCATCTGTCGCGCGCCGGAGCAGGCGGACGAACCAGGCGATTCGGTGTTCCTGCCCGTGCCGACCGGCGACGGGTCGGAAGCGTTTCTCCAGGCCATCTACGACACCGCTCGCCCGCTGTCGTCGGGTGCGTTCGAGCACCTCAGGTCCGCCGCCACGGTGGCCGCCGACGTGCTCGAGATGGAGCACACCGCCATCGCCGCCGAGCCCCGCGTATAGCCAGGCGTAGAGGGTGGCCTTCAAGGGCGCCCCCCTGCCGACGGGCGGTCTGAAGACCGCCCGCTACGTTTCCCCACCCGACCCACCTGTCCTACCTGTCCTACCCGTCCCACCTGTCCTAGAATGCGCGCATGCATTCCCGAGCCCTTCGTCTTGCCGCAGTCGCGGGTGCCGTCGCCGTCGCGACGGCCACGCTGCCCGCCCAGTATTCGCTGACCGTCAACAAGGATCGCCTGATCAACGCCGGGAACGAGCCGCAGAACTGGCTGTTGATGAACGGCGACTACGGCTCGCTCCGCTACTCCAAGCTGACGCAGATCAACCGGGAGAACGTGAAGAACCTGCGCATGGTCTGGGCGATGGCGCTCGGCGGGATGCAGGACGTCGGACAGAACGGTCCCGAGAGCGAGCTGAACCCGCTCATCGACAACGGGTTCATGTACACGAGCGACGGCTGGGGCACCGTCTACAAGATCGACGCGCGCAATCCGGGCCGCGGCAGCTTCGTGTGGGTGGCCGACCCCGGGGTCCAGCACGAAGGCAACGTGACGCGCTCGCGCGGCATCGCGCTCTGGGAAGACAAGGTGATCGCCAACCTGCCAGACGGCCGCGTCATCGCCATCAACCGCGAGAACGGCGAGATCGTCTGGGACCGGAAGGTCACGGTGAAGAACGAGTTCGGCAACCAGGAGCGCTTCCTCACCGCACCGCTGGTAGCCGACGGCAAAGTCCTGGTGCAGAACGGCGCGGGCGACGGCGGCACCCGCGGCTGGGTGGCGGCGCTCGACGTCAACAGCGGCACGGAGCTGTGGCGCTGGTACACGGTGCCGAAGCCCGGCGACCCGGGCAGCGCTACGTGGAAGGACGATCACAACGCCTGGAAGACCGGAGGCGGCGGCATCTGGCAGACCGGGTCCTACGACGCGGCGCAGAATCTTTACATCGTCGGCACCGGCAACCCGTTCCCGATCTACGACCCGCAGTTCCGGCCGGGCGACAACCTGTACACGAACTCGGTCGTCGCGCTCGACGTCGCCACCGGCAAGCTGGCATGGTACTTCCAGTACACGCCGAACGACTCGTGGGATTACGACGAGACCGGCGCCTTTCTGCTCTACGACACGACGATCGACAGGCAGCAGCGCAAGGTGGTGGGCCACTTCGGGCGCAACGGCTTCTTCTATTCGATCGACCGCACCAACGGCCGCTTCATCAAGGCCGAAAAATACGTCAACGATCTGAACTGGACCAAGGGCATCAACCCCGAAACCGGGAAGCCCTACGAGTACAACCCGAAGATCGACGTGCAGACCTACAACCCGGACGCCCGCGCGCTGCGCGGCGACGGCAAGAAGCGCACGTGCCCGACGTGGCACGGCGGCGTGGCACACCAGCCGCTGGCGTTCAACCCGGTGAAGAACATCGCCTACGGCGTCGGCACCGAAGGCTGCTTCACGCAGACCGGTGCCGCGGTCGGCGTGCTGGGCAAGGACGGCGGCGTGGACAACAAGACCAGCCAGCCGCGTCAGTTCACCAGCGACCTGTATTACGGCGCGCTCACCGCGTTCGACGCCGTCAACCACAAGGTGATGGGCAAGGCGGTCACCGACATCGAAATCCGATCGGGCGCGACGGCCACGGCCGGCGGCCTGGTGTTCACCGCGCTGCAGGACGGCTGGGTGGTGGCCTACAACGACGAGACGCTCGAGGAGTTGT
>DATMDI010000001.1:0-3215 GCA_035557875.1 Vicinamibacterales bacterium | reverse complement strand
GTTGAACGCGACCAGCCGCGGCTCGCGAACCGCCGTAGGTGTCGCAGCCGAGTGGAAGAGCTGCGGCAGATCCGCGTAGGTGTGTTCGAGGCGCCAGCCGGCCATGGAGACCATCATACCGGCGGCCCCCGAGCGACACTGACGACCGTCAGACCGGCCGTCGCCGTGGGACAATCGTGGGATGTCTTCCTCCCGCAACCGCTCATCGAAGGGAGGCTTCCAGACGCTGGGGCTCTCCGATACCCTGCTCGCCGCCCTGACGACGCTCGGCTACGAAGAACCGACGCCGGTCCAGCGCGAGGCGATTCCCCTCATGCTCGGCGGCACCGACCTGCTCGCCCAGGCCGCCACCGGCACCGGGAAGACCGCGGCGTTCGCGCTGCCGCTGATCCAGCGCCTGCTCGAGCCGGACCCGGGCGCGGACACGGCGCCCGCAGATCCCGCCGAGCGCTCGCGACGGGCCGCGGGTATTCACGAAGAGCGTCCGCGGCTCGTGGGTGCCAAGCGGCGGTCCACCCCGGCCACCGGCGGGCTCGTCCTCGTCCCCACGCGCGAGCTGGCCATGCAGGTCAGCGAGGCGATCCACAAGTACGCGGACGGGACCGCCATCAGCGTTGTCCCGCTCTACGGCGGCGCGGGGATGGAGCAGCAGATTCGCGCGCTCGAACGCGGCGCGCACATCGTCGTCGCCACGCCGGGCCGCGCCCTGGACCACATCCGCCGCAAGACACTGCGGCTCGACGGCATTCGCATCCTCGTGCTCGACGAAGCGGACGAAATGCTCGACATGGGGTTCGCCGAGGACATCGAGCTGATCATCGAGGGCACGCCCGCCACACGCCAGACGGCGCTGTTCTCGGCGACGCTGCCCGCCCGCATCCTGAGCATTGCCAAGAAGCACCTGCGGTCGCCCGCGCGCGTGACGATCGCCGCCGAAACGACCGCCTCGGGCACGCTCCCGCGGGTGCGTCAGGTCGCCTACATCGTGCGGCGGGACCAGAAGCCGGCCGCGCTCGACCGCATCCTCGACATGGAGCATCCGCGGACGGCCATCGTGTTCTGCCGGACACGGCTCGCGGTCGACACGCTCGTCGAAACGCTCAACGCGCACGGCTATCGTGCCGAGGCGCTCCACGGCGGCATGCAGCAGCGGCAGCGAGACGCGGTGATGAATCGCGTACGCTCGGGGAAGACCGATCTGCTGATGGCTACGGACGTCGCCGCGCGCGGGCTCGACATCGAGCACATCTCGCACGTCGTCAACTACGACCTCCCCGCCGATCCCGAATCGTACGTGCACCGCATCGGCCGCACCGGCCGCGCGGGACGCGAGGGCACGGCCATCACCCTCGCCGATCCGCGCGAGCACCGGCTGCTCCGTACGATCGAGCGCTTCACCAGGCAGACGATCGCCGTGCAGCCGGTCCCCACCGTCAAGGATCTGCGTGCGCGCCGTCTCGAGCAGCTGACGGCGGCGCTCCGCGAGCGGCTGGGGGCGGGCGACTTCGACGACGTGCGCGCGGTGGTGACGGCGCTCGCCGACGAGTTCGACGTGATGGACATCGCGGCGGCGGCGGTGAAGATGGCGCACGCCGCGTCCGAGGGCGAGGGCGGCGAGGAAGAGATCGTGGCGGCGCCGGTTCCGCCCGAACGCGGCGGGCGCGAGCGTCCATCGGGGGGCCGCGAGCGTCCGTCCGGCGGCGGCGCGGTTCGAGCCGGTATCGCGCGTCTGTTCTTCGCCGCCGGCGCGAAGGCTGGCATCAGGCCCGGCGACCTCGTGGGTGCCATCGCGGGTGAGAGCGGCGTGCCGTCGAGCGTCATCGGCGCCATTCGCATCGCCGAGAACTTCTCCGTCGTCGAAGTGCCGGAAGATCAGGCCGACGCGATCATCGCGGCGGTCGGGGCCGCAACGGTGAAGGGCAAGAAGGTGAAGGTCAGGCGGGATCGCGACGCCTGACGGTCACCGCCCGGCGGATCGACCGCCTTACAGGCTGAACTGTTCGCGGAATCGATCGGACTGGCGGCGCGAGAGCTCCACCGCTTTCCCTCCGCGAAGGACGGCGATCAGGCTCCCGGTTGCACCGATGGTCGTCCGCTCGATGCAGGTGAAATTGAGGATCTGCCGGCGGTTGGCGCGGAAGAAGATGGCGTCGTCGAGCTGCGGTTCGAGCGCGTTGAGCGAGCGCCGGATGAGCGGACGTTCGTTGCCAAAGTAGACGCGCGCGTAGTTGCCTTCGGACTCGAACAGGCAGACGTCGGTGAGGCGCACCACCCAGCAGCGCTCGCCCTCCCGCACGAACACTTGCGACAGGCGCCGTCCCGATCGCCTGGCCGGGACGCGGCTCAACGCACCGGCCAGGCGGTCCGGGGCAATCGGCTTCAGCAGATAGTCGAGGGCGTTCACTTCAAAGGCTCTGATCGCGTGCCGGTCGTAGGCCGTCGTGAAGATGACCTGAGGCACGTCGTCCTGGAGGCGTTCGAGAAGGTCGAACCCCGTCATGCCAGGCATCTGGATGTCCAGGAACACGAGCTCCGGCAGCGTCTCCTCGATGAGGCTCAGCGCGGTGTCACCGCTACTCGCCTCCCCCGCGATCTCGACGTCTGGATGCGCGGTGAGCAGTCGACGCAGCTCGAGCCGCGCCAGCCGTTCGTCGTCGATGATCACCGCCTTCATTGGGCTATCTGCTGGCCGGAATCAGCACCGTGGCCCTCACTCGATCGTCCGCGCCCTCCAGATGAACGCTGGCCCGGTCGCCGTAGAGTAAGCGCAGGCGGTCGCGCACGTTCGCAAGGCCGAGCCGCGACGGCGATTCCGGCGCCCCGCCCAGCGTCCCCGTGTTCTCCACCGTGAGGCGGAGAAGGCCGTCAGCGAGCTCGCCCCGCACGGTCAGGATACCCGGCCCGGCCACGTGGGCGATCCCGTGCTTGATGGCGTTCTCGACCAGCGTCTGAACCACCAATGGCGGAACCTCACACTGGGTGACCTCGGGGCCGGCCACCACCTGCGACTGCAGTCGTTCCTCGAAGCGAACCGATTCCAGGGCCAGGTAATCGGCCACAGTAGCGAGTTCGATCGCGAGCGGCACCGTGTGCCCGTGGTCGTGGCGCAGGCTGCTGCGAAGGACGTTGGCCAGCCGGGTCAGCATGTCCTGGGCCCGGGGCGGGTCGATCGTCACCAGCGCGCGGATCGAGTTGAGGCAGTTGAACAGGAAGTG